>JAYTMW010000555.1:0-7300 GCA_043728105.1 Saprospiraceae bacterium
AATTTATTTTTTCACTTTAAATTTAGCCATCATGAAAGTTTTTAACATTGCAATTCTACTGACTTTTGTATCTTTTGTCAGCTGTACAAAAAAAGAAGAGATTAGGTTACCGAAAAGCGAAACCACATCAGCGAGTAAACCGATAAGCGAATTAATTATTGGTAGCTGGAATCTTACTTCAATTGGAACAGTTAGGCAGGTTTCTACAAGTTCGAGTTCGACCAATTCTGGGTGTGGCGGTGGCGGCAGCGGCAGTAGCCACGAAGAAACAAGTTGGGCATCTACCTCAATTAAAGAAAATATGTCTTTTCAACCTTCGGGCGATTTTTTAAAAAATGCTTCTAACGATGCTGTTTGCACGGGAAAGTATAAATTGGGAGATGGAGTAATTTTTATGAAAACAGGTTGTTCTGTGGATGAGCAAAAACAAGTTATCAACGCTATAAATGCAACTACTTTGATTATTCAAGAGGATAGTCAAACATTATATAAGTATGAAAAATAATTTTAGTTAAACGGCGCATTGAAAGATTGAATTTTCAATGCGCCGTATAGCTAAATAATTCCTACTTAAAAATAAACCCGATTGGTTTTATCCCTACCTTAACACTACTTTTTTCAGCGTAAGTCGTTTTGTCAAAAATAAATACTGTGCCGCTTGTTTTGGAATCAATGGCATCTGCACAATAAAAGTTTTCAGTGTCAGTATCAATACCAATAGCTGTTAAATTTTGAAAACTCTTTTTTATACCTCCAAATACTGAGGGGGGCGTTTTTCCAAAGCTTAAAATGTCTTTTTGCCAAATTTTATTGTCAGCAATAAAATATAAATTATTACCTGACTTATCCTTCACCAACTTATCAGCACCTTTTGGCACATCAAAACTCAACACCACTTGATTATCTTTTAGTTTTACAAGTTTACCACTCTCCGCACGGTCTGGATACCCACCACACAATACCCAAACGTCACTGTTTGCGTCTTTAATAATATCTCTTGGATTTAATGGTACAATGAGGGTTTTGAAGAGCGTATCTGTCGTAAGGTCAAACTGTTGAATGGTCGAATCTTTCGCTGCGCCACCGCTGTTGATGACCCATAATAAACGATTGACATACAACATTTTTTCGGGTCCTTTGTTAGTTTTTATGGTCGAAGCGATTTCGCCAGTGCCAATGTTGATGACTTTTATGCTGCCATTTGTGCCATTTGCACCCCATTGGGTGACGAAAGCACGGCGAGTTTTTAGGCTCAAATCTAAATTTAGAAAATCTTCAACCATGTCACGAGGTTGCTCCAAACCATTTATTGTTTGAATTTTCTGAAAAGTTTTTCCAGCAACCACAATCTTATTGGCATCCGTAGAGACCAAATAAGCGGTGTCATTTCTGAAATACAAAGAGTTGAGGGTGCCACCTATGGCAGCGTTACCATTGGCTTTTTCAAAGACATCATTTTCTATAACATTCGTTTCACGATTGAAGAAACTTACTGAACCGCTACTTGTTGCATTGCCACCATTTATAATCAAAACTCCATCTAAATATTTAGAATTACCCGATAAATCAGGCTTGTCATCTTCTGGCGTGCATGATACAAGGTATAAACAAAGAATGCCGATAATAAGGCGGTTAATTTTTAAAACAGATTTTGTTGAAAACATAGATTTCTTATTTTTTATATAACTCTAACCCGAGTTTTGGGAGCGAAATGAATGGTAATAAAATTCACCTAACTAAGTTTTAAAATCCTACAACGTTCAAAATCGCAAATTCGCTGCAAAGGTAGAATTGTTTTTGTTTTAGCTTTAATCTTTTTCTTTTTTTAATAAAAATTTAAAAATTACTTTTCAATCTCACATATTCTACCTATTTTTGCGGTCGCTAAAACAGATTTATTAATCGCCTTTTGGTATCAATTAAAAAAAATTATGGCAATTTATCTTCCGAAAGAGAAAATCGCAGAGATTTTCGCAACTTACGGTGGTTCTGAAAAGAACACAGGTTCAACTGAAGGACAAGTAGCATTGTTTACTTACCGCATTGAACAACTTTCTAAACATCTTCAGACCAATAAGCAAGACCACTCTTGTCGTCGTGCATTGTTGGCTTTGGTGGGTCAGCGCAAACGTTTTTTGGCGTATCTTCACGATGCAGACATCAATCGTTACCGTGCAATTTGTGTGAAATTAGGTATTCGTCATACGTAAATCAACTAAAAATTAAGAATTAGAAATTAAGAATTGTGTCATAAATCACCTTTACTTAATTTTATTTTTAGTTGCTCGTTGATTCATTTTTACGAATTGTTCTTGAAAAAATGCCACGCAGCAATGCGTGGCATTTTCTTTTTGTAGCTGTCCATAAAGCGGCTCGAATAAATGCGCCGACAGCAATTACCGTTTTGTATTTTTCAAATGTACCCCCTCAGTATTTCAAGCGTTTTTTATGTAAAAATGCTTGAAATACTGAGGGGGTCTCCTTGTAGCGGCTGATTTATCTGCCGCACTAAATATTTTTTTAAAAGGATTTTAAGAAAAACGAAGAGGTAATTTCCACTCGACTTCGATTGAACATATCAAGTAATTCAAGGTTTTTGAGTCAGTACGAGGAGGCACGACGAAGCGACCTGCCTGCGGTAGGCAGGTCTGTTGCACTTCTTCCAACGCTAAAGCGCCAAGCGAATGTGTCATTGCGAGGAGGCACGACGAAGCAATCTGTTAGTTTTCGCAAGATTTTTTTCGTCAAAACTTTCTGCATGGCTTAATTCATAGACTATTCCTATTAATTTTGAAAAGGGAATCGGAGTCAAATAACAGATTGCTTCGTCGTGCCTCCTCGCAATGACACTTTTTCTTGGCGTTTTAGAGTTGTGCATAATGGACAGATTTTAAATCTTCTGGAAATTTTTTGCCAAAGCGGAAACGGCAGACGCACTCATAAAAAAAGGCTAAACCATTGATTACCAATGATTTAGCCATAAATTTTTAACTTTCAACTTTTAACTCAAAATTATCTCCTACGGTCATCACGTCTGTCACCACCGCCACCTCTGCGGTCGTCACGTCCGCCACCACCGCCTCTGCGGTCGCCACCTCTGTCACCACCTCTATCGCCGCCGCCGTTGCTGCTTGATTCGGTCATCACATAAGGCTTACCATCTGGGGAAGGTATAACGGCTTTGCGAGACAAACGGAGTTTGCCAGAACGCTTGTCAATTTCGATGATTTTGAATGTGATTTCATCGCCTTCGCTGAATGCTTCCTCCACGTTATCAATGCGGGTCCACGACATTTCAGACACGTGCAACAAACCACTTTTGTTACCACGGAAATCAATGAAAACACCGTAAGGCATCACCGAAGCGACTTTACCCGTGTGAACATCGCCCACTTGTGGTTCGTAAATGATGGCTTGAACCATTGATTCGGCTTTTTGAAGTGCCTCTTTATCCGTTGCAAAAACACTAACGTAACCTTTACCTTCTCTTTCTTCGATGGTAATTGTTGCGCCTGTGGTACGTTGCATTTCTTGAACGACTTTACCACCGGGCCCGATAACGGCACCGATGAACTCTTTTTCAATCTCAATAACGACCATACGTGGCGCATGAGGTTTGAGTTCTTCGTTGGTTTTGCTGATGGTTTTATCCATTTCGCCGATAATGTGCAAACGACCTTCACGGGCTTGAATAAGCGCACGTTCCAATTGCTCGTAAGGCAAACCATCTACTTTAATGTCCATCTGACAACCGCAAATACCATTCACTGTACCCGTAATCTTGAAATCCATGTCGCCCAAAGCATCCTCGTCGCCGAGAATATCGGAAAGAATTGCGATGTCGCCATTTTCGGCAATCATACCCATTGCAATACCTGCGCAATGACCTTTGATTTCGATACCCGCATCCATCAACGCCAACGAACCCGCACAAACGGTAGCCATCGAGGATGAACCGTTTGATTCCAAAATGTCGGAAACGATACGTATAGTATAAGGTGTGGTTGGCAATAAATAACGTAAAGAACGAGCTGCCAAATTAGCATGACCTACTTCACGACGACCTGGCCCACGTTGCGGTTTCACTTCACCAACTGAATAGCCTGGGAAATTGTAATGCAAGATGAATTTTTCATCGTGATAATCCAAAGCGTTGTCAATCAATTGACCGTCGAGTTTTGTACCCAATGTCAAAGATGTCAATGCTTGCGTTTCGCCACGGTTGAAAATAGACGAACCATGTGTAGAAGGCAAATAATCAACCTCCGTCCAAATTGGTCTCACTTCATCCATCATACGACCATCTAAACGAACACGGTCGTTCAACACAACCATACGAATGGTGTGCTTTTTTACTTTATCGAAATAGGCACTTGCTAATTTTTTGTTAGCCGCCATAAATTCTTCATCATGTGCTTCCAAAAGAGCCGCCATCGTTTCTACTTCCACAGCTTTGAAAGAAGCTTTTCTATCCGCTTTTGCGGAAGCAGATAGGGCAATTGCTCTGATTTTTTCAGTAGCAATTTTAGCAATTTCTTCTTTTAATTCTGGATTAGAAGGTATCGCAGGTGGAGTCATTTTGGGCTTACCAAACTCTGCTACGAATTTTTCTAAAACGGCAATTTGTACTTTGATGGCATCGTGACCCGCAATAATGGCTTGAACGAGTTCTTTTTCTTGAACCTCTTTCATTTCACCTTCCACCATCGTCACGTCTTTGGCCGTTGCACCGACGATGATGTTGATGTCCGATTCTTTTATCTCAGATACTGAGGGGTTGATTTTAAACGCACCATTAATACGACAAACCCGAACTTCCGAAATCAACTGCTCGAAAGGAATGTCAGAAAGTCCCAAAGCGGCCGAAGCGGCCAACGCCACAAAAGCATCGGGCGGCGTATCTTTATCACCCGAAATAAGGTTGATAATGAGTTGCGTTTCGTTCATGTAGCCGTCAGGGAAAAGCGGACGGATGGCACGGTCTACCAAGCGAGAAATCAATACTTCATAATCAGATAGTTTTGATTCACGGCGGAAAAAGTTGCCTGGAATACGACCTGCGGCGGCAAATCGCTCTTGATAATCCACTGAAAGTGGGAAAAAACTTTGGTCTGGTTTTGCTTCGGCCGAGCCTGTTGCAACGGCTAAAATCATGGTATCACCACATTTTACAACCACTGAACCATTGGCTTGTGTAGCCAATTTGCCTGTTTCGATGGTCACTTCACGACCATCGGGCAGATTAAAGGACGTTTTAGATGGAATTTGTTTTCCCATATCTAAATGAATAATTTGATGTCAAAACTCTTGATGCGAAATAGTTTTGAAAAACGCTCAATAGCCCAAACAGATGAAACTGATAAAAAGATTAGTAACACCCCCTCAGTATTTTGACATAAAATTGAGGCAAACAGCGAGAAAAATAGGAAAATGTGGAGAAAAGAATAATTGTTATTCGATATTTAGTTATTAAATAGTTTTAATGTGTAAAATATTGATAATCAAAATATTACAGCGTAAAAGTTCAATAACTGAACATAGCAATAACGTTTAAATCTACCTCGTAATCGTCGAAATGAGTTCTGGCAATGGTTGCTAAAATTTCAAATTCCCAAGGGGGGATTTTGGAGGTCAGATTAGGGAAAGTCGTTGGACAATTTATTTTTGAATACGGGTTAATCAAAAATCATTATTGTCAAAATTTTACTTTAAAAATCACCCTTTATCTAATTTGCCGCTCCCGTAAAACTATTTTTTTGTTAAATGCAACGCAAAAATAGTTAAACTGTTTCTGATTATATAATAAATGAAGAAGATTTTAAAATTCTAATTTTTTTTGATTATTTCTACAAACAATGACTTAGATTTGTTGTTTCTCTGAAAATAAATTTTCTTATGGTTCTTGTTGACAATGATTTGCTTTCTTCCATGATCACCAATAGTGGTCTAAACGTTTATATGATTTCGCAAGAGAAGCCTATAATATTGGTTTTTTTGCGTCATTTTGGCTGTCAATTTTGCCGAGAAGCGATGGATGATTTGTCTAAATTACGACCCAAATTTAATGAAATGAACACAGAGTTGATATTTGTTCACATGTCGGATCCAAAATTAGCGGATGATTATTTTAGAAAATTTAACCTCGCTGGAGTGCAACATATCAGTGACCCTACTTGTCATTTTTATGCGGCGTTTGGTTTGATAAAAGGTACGTTTACGCAACTTTTTGGTTTACAATCGTGGTTTAGAGGATTCACTGTTCAAGCAAAATATGGTGCAGAAGTGGGTAAAAACTTAGGTGATAATTTTCAAATGCCAGGCGCATTTACCATTTTTGAAGGCGAAATTAAAGATAGTTTTATTCATAAAGTTTCTTCTGATAGACCTGATTATAACAGATTGTTGAATTGTTGTTCTTTGCCCAATTGAGATATAAATCTGTCTTTAAAAAGGCTTAAAGTGTTGATTGTCAATGCTTTAAGCCTTTTGTTTTTTGTGCATTATTGGAGGCCCCTCAGTATTTTTGCCTAAAAAGTGAAAATCGGAAAGCGAAAACCTAATTTTACTAACTATATTTGAGCTACGAATTTTGAGCTACGAATTTATCGGATTTGCGAATTTACGAATTTTGGATTTACTCAATTACATACAATTACTCAATTACATACAATTACTCAATTACATACAATGGCAGAGAAAGTTAGAATAGATAAATGGCTTTGGAGTGTGCGCATTTTCAAATCGAGAACTTTGGCGAGCGATACCATAAAATCGAACAAAGTAAAAGTGAATGACAATGAGGTGAAATCTTCTTTTTTGGTGCAACGCAATGACGTGATTGTGGTCAAAAAAGGGGGATTTAATTTTACTTTCAAAGTCTTAGATTTGATTGAGAAAAGAGTCGGTGCGCCCATTGCTGCGCTGTGTTATAGAGACATAACTACGCAAGATGAACTCAATAAATACAACGATTGGTTCACTGGAAAACGCAACGCTGAAACAAGGGATAGAGGCACGGGCAGACCCACCAAAAGAGAACGCCGTGATATTGATGAATTTAAAGATATTGATGCCAAACTTAAAGAATTTTATTTCGATGAAGGGGATGATGAGTCCTAATTTACTTAATTTTGTCCTTGCACTTAACACGAATAACACAAATATAAAAACGAATAAAACCAATTTGGATTTAAACCTTTAATCATTACATCTCAATTAGAAAAATTCGTGTTAAAATTTGTGCTATTCGTGTTAGCATATTTTATTCGTTCAGCTTGGAATAATTCATAACGCATAAAAA
>JAYTMW010000556.1:0-1946 GCA_043728105.1 Saprospiraceae bacterium
AGAGCTTGAAAAAATAGACCCGCAAGCCTTTATTGTCATGAGCAGTATTAGAGATACAAAGGGCGGAATGATTAAAAAAAGGGCATTTAAACATTAAAACCGTCTTGTAAACTATTGGTTTACAAGACGGTTTTGGGTTTTGTACTGAGGGGGGTGCTTTTGTCTCAAGCAACTGCAAACCCTGTCAATGGGCGGACATTAACAGGGTGAAAACCTATCACAATGTCTGTTGCAGGAATACCTTGTTTCATGAGTTCTTCTGCTACTAATACATCTGTGTTATTGGCTAATAACCAAATTTTGCCGTTGGGTTTAATCTGAAAATGAAAAACGACAACGTGAATATACTGTTTTTCATACCACCCTGTTTCAACCAATTGGAAATGATTGTGCGTTTTGTCCACAATGACTTGAAACTCAATATTGGGTATGGAACTGTCTTTTGACTCCTTTTCGAGGAAGTTTTCAAGAATCTGTTGATACTTTTTTATCTTTTTATCCATGATACGATTTCTATTTTTATAATATCAAATATGACAAGTTCTACATTGAAGTGAATGCAAATGTCTTCTATATCTACATCTGTAAAAAAAGTATAATAAACCTCTTCGGGAATCGCAAGAAATAATTTTCTTTCATTTTCTTTTTGATTCATAAAATAGCGATAAACATTATATTGACCAAAGGCGGTATGAAAATCGTAAGTCATTGAAGAGTTGATAAAACTTTTGATTTCAACGGCTATTTTGTCTAATCCTTTTTCAGCCGCTATGAATTTTTCTGCACCTAAATCCACCTCATAAGGTTTCTTATTTGTGCGCGGTATCAGATAAGGGTCATTCGTGATGGTCCACCCATCTTTTATCAATGCTTCTTTTACAATTTGGTGGTAAATGTCTTTTGCCATATCACAAAAGTAGGTGCTTTTTGTGATTTATACCATTTTTTTATAAAAATTGAACGGAAATACTGAGGGGTATCAATTTGATAAAAACAAAACAACTGAATCAAGAAAACTTCTAAAAACTTCCATTTGAGGTTTTTTTGTTTAATTTTGTAAAAAAACAAAACAATCAAAATGAGATTAATTTATGCAAATACTTGAACAATCCACCAATTCCATTATCATTGAACTTTCAGATACCGAAATAGGTAAAGTCCTCCTACCAAGCACCTTAGAGTGGGTTGATGTGAGTACAGGGAAAACCATTACAGATTTATTTGGTAAAAAGCCTACTTTGGATGATGAAATAACAGCCTTGCAATACGCCAATCATATCAATGATTTAATGCCAAAATTTATCAAAAAACAAACTTGGCAAGCCGAAAATGGTAAAGATTATGATATGATAGTCATGGAAAGGCTCTATCTTTTGCCTTATCATCATTATGATTTGCCCACAAGAGAGGCAATGTTCGCCGATTTTGAAAATAAAATGATAGAATTGCACGACAATCATTTTGTTCATGCTGATTTGATGCGACCCACAAACTATTATACAAGAGATGATTTTGACTGGATGTTTAAGAATATTGTTCAAACAAAAAACGGTCTTAGGCTGATAGATGCAGGATTTAGCACAATTTGCAAAAAAGATAATATAAAACTGTTTGTGGATGTCTTATTTCGAGAACGTAAAGAAATTGGTTATTTTAAAAAATACTACTTTTCATGTTGATTTTGAGTCAAATTAAATTATACCAAGTGCCTTTTCAAACCTTATTTTTTATTCAAAAATATATCCATAAATACGCATAAATTATTTAAAGGCATAAAATAATGCTAAAATACTGAGGGGGTCAATAACCCACAAACGCTTGATTATCAATGAGATAGTCAAGCGTTTATACTTAAAATAAACAGACCCTAATAGCTCAAATTACAGAGCCTTTCCACCCTCTAATTTTTTTATAGAGGCTTCAATACTCTTTTTATTGAGGTCATC
>JAYTMW010000557.1:0-4780 GCA_043728105.1 Saprospiraceae bacterium
AAATTATAGGTATTGTAAAGCGTACCAAAAAATTTATTACGGGTTTCGGTAATGCCTTCAACGTCAAATTTTAGGTTATCCCACGGTTGGGCGTTTGAAATCATGTACCAACGGGTTGCATCCGCCCCGTGCTTCGCAATGGTCTCAAAAGGGTCGGCAGCGTTGCCCAAACGCTTGGACATTTTGTTACCATTTTTATCCAAAACCAAACCATTTGATACCACATTTTTAAACGCAATCGAATCATAAGCCATGACAGCAATGGCGTGAAGCGTGTAAAACCAACCTCTTGTTTGGTCAACGCCTTCTGCGATAAAATCGGCAGGATAAGCCACTTCAAACGGTGTTTTGAAAGGTTTTTCATCACCTTTTTCGAGTTTTTCATAATCCAACCCCCATTGTGCATAGGGCATTGAACCGCTATCAAACCAAACATCAATCAAATCTAACTCACGTTTCATTGGTCGCCCATCGTCTGACACTAAAATAATATCGTCAATATAAGGGCGATGCAAATCCTTTGGCACGGTTTGATTTAAACCTAAAATATCGTTTGCCCAATTGATTTCCTGTTGTAATTCGACGATTGAACCGATACATTTTTCAACCGTTTGAGACCCCTCAGTCTTTTCAGTTCGCCAAATCGGTAAACCAATGCCCCAATAACGTGAGCGGCTCAAATTCCAATCTTGTAAATTTTCTAACCACTTGCCAAAACGCCCTTCGCCCGTGGCGGCAGGTTTCCAATTAATGGTTTTATTGAGTTCAAACATGCGCTCCTTCGCTTTGGATGCGGCGATGAACCACGAATCCAAAGGATAGTACAAAATGGGTTTATCGGTGCGCCAACAATGCGGATAATTGTGGTTGTATCGCTCCACCTTAAACGCCTTGTTTTCGGTTTTCAACTTAATAGCAATCCGTTCATCAACCGATAGATATTTTTTCAAGCCCAAACGCTCCCTTTCCGCTTCTTTTTCATCGTCCGTCAAGTATTGTTCCTTTACGTACTCACCCGCAAAATCAGTTACTTCCTTCACAAAACGCCCCAATTTATTGACCAAAGGTACTTCTTTATCTTGTTCATCTCGAACAGTGATAAATGCCGTTCCCGTTTGTTTTGTAATCCGAAAGTCGTCCGCACCGAACAAGGCGGCCGTATGCACAATGCCCGTTCCATCTTCGGTTGTCACGAAATCGCCGATTAACACTTCAAAGGCTTTCCCCCCATTTGGCGCAACATAATCCAACAATTGATGGTATTTGATGCCCTCTAAATCAGCCCCTTTACATTCCCCAAGCAACCGCCACGGGATTTGTTTATCGCCCAATTGGTAGGCATCAAAATCACCATTTTCGCCTTTTAGGTCAAAGTTTTTGGCAACTAATGCTTTGGCTAAAATGAAAATACCCCGTTGTCCCGTGTAAGAATTGAACGATTCGACCGCCGCATAATCCAATTTGGCCCCAACAACCAAAGCGCAATTCGAGGGCAAAGTCCACGGCGTTGTTGTCCATGCAATGAAATACGTTTTGGGCGACCCCTCAGTATTTACGCCTAAATTCGACGGTAATTTCTGACCATCTCTAATTTCAAATTGCGCCGTGACCGACGTATCTCGAATATCTTTATACGCCCCAGGCATATTCAACTCATGCGAACTCAAACCCGTACCCGCCGCAGGCGAATAGGGCTGAATGGTATAACCTTTGTACAAATAATCTTTTTCATACAAGCGTTTCAGAAGAAACCACACCGTTTCGATGTAGCTATTTTCGTAGGTGATGTAAGGATTTTCCAAATCCACCCAATAGCCCGATTCGACGGTGACAGCATCCCAACGGTCTTTGAAACGCATGACGGTTTCACGGCATTTGTGGTTGTAATCGTCCACGGAAATCTTTTTACCGATGTCCTCTTTCGTGATGCCCAACTCTTTTTCGACCGCCAATTCAATGGGCAATCCGTGCGTATCCCAACCGCCTTTGCGCTCCACCCGCTTGCCGTTGAGGGTTTGGAAGCGGCAGAAAATGTCCTTAATCGTGCGGGCCATCACGTGGTGGATGCCCGGCATACCATTCGCCGAAGGTGGGCCTTCGTAGAAAACGAAGCTGTTTTGCGGGTCTCGTTGCTCGTAAGATTTTTCAAAAATCTTTTCTTTTTCCCAAAATTCGAGGATTTCTTTGTCTATTGTGGGGAGGTTTAGCCCTTTATATTCTTTGTACATAATATGTTGATTATCAAATATTTATTCTATAATTATTTTTTTATAAGCTATGATTTCATTTCCTACGATTATTGAAACTATGTATAATCCAGAGTTTAAGTTATTTCTATTTAAAAAATATGTAGAGCCATTGAATGTATCTTTAACTAAGACTCCACCAGTAATATCGTATAAGTATATTTGCTTAATTACGTCATTGGAAAAGGCTTCGCTTATGGATATAGACGCTTGTGATGACATAGGGTTTGGATAAATATTAACTATGCTTCCGTTATAAATCTCTTTAATTGATAAAGCTGTACAATTCAAATCAGTTTTTACGATGTAACCCATCTGTTGATTAGTTGATGAATCTACCGAGTATCCGTAAAATAAAACTTCATTATTTGCATAGAAAGAACCACCCTCAGGAGTTTTAAATTGACTGTTTATATCTCTGTTGGGTAGCCTTACCGAACACAAAGTATCAATTTTATCAATGCTGTTAACCTGAAATAAAATATTTCTTATGGGTGCAAAAGTATCGTATTCTATTCCATAAAGTAAAAATTTATCATTATTCATATAGACACCTCGTGAAATTGCAAAATTCTTAAAAAGCTCTTTTACATCATTTTTTGAGATCAGATTACCATTGTTGTCTAATCTGATAAACATACCAAAATAGAATAATAAAAAGCCATTATCTGTACTCTTGTACAATTCTGTAACGTCCTCAGTGTTTAATTCTATAATTTTAAAAACTTGAAGATTTTTATCTAATTTGAAAAGATAATTATTAGATTTATAACCGTAACCACTACATATAAAAGTTATATTTCCATTATCCTCCTCCACAAAATCATTAATCCCCCCAAAACTTGAAGAATTAGATATTTTAAATTTTTGACTATTGATTACGCTTCCATTTAAGTCTATTTTGAGTAGAAAAGCTGTATCAGAAATTTGTGCGGCAATTAAAATATTCCCATCAGAGAGCTTTTTCATTTTTCTCGCACCAAAAAATTTATTAGGCTCAGAATATATAATTTTTGAATTTAATGAATCGAGATTCAAGGAAAAACTGGTGATTTTGACGGGTTTTCCAGAATCAGAATTCAGTAAAAAGAATATGGTAGTATCAATTTGTACCATAAATGGTAGCGTTCTTCCTATTCTTACTTTCCATGTAAAAGATTTCAATAAGTTTCCATTTTTATCAATGCGTAATAGCAAAATTGAATCAAGTGGGCTCGTTTGAGTTTTTTGCTTAGACGCAATCGCTATAATATCACCGTTGCTCAATGGTGAAGCTTTTTGAATGAAGTCAACACTTTCGTAAGTCTTGACCCATTTTTGGCTTAGAGCAATTTTAGAATAGCTGATTAAAAAGAGTAAGAATATTAATTTTTTCATCTTTTAGATTTATAGAATTCAAGCGTTGAATAAATTTTAAGCAAACCCATACCCCTCAGTATTTTGAGCAAAAAGATTTTATGCAAAAATCAATAAAAGTAAAGCAAGTATTTTCTTCATTTTATTTTAAGATTTTATTAAATATTTAGAAGTGTAAATTTTATAACTTGTTGATTATCAATGTCTTTCTAAATATTGACAATAACCGTCAATTATGGTTTCATTATTTATTTGGTTTATATTAAAATCACATTTATCTCCATTTATGTTAATATATTTATTTTTTTCATCAAATGTCAAAATTTTGATTTTAGGAATAAAATATGTTTTAATAAGAAAATAGCTTTCAAAAAGTGAAAAATTTGTACTACTGATTACTAAGTCTCCACCACCTGGACTTGTCCCACATGAAAAAAAAATGTCAAATTCATATTTTTGAGCAAATCCAACAATATCTTTTTCATTATATTTTTCAGTCGATTTTGCTACACGTCTTTTCTTAGTATTTTTATCAAATATGTAAGTATAAATTTTACTACCAACTTTTCCTATTTGATTATTTAGATAAATTAAAATAGAAAAATCTTGCTTATTTGGTTTCGGCGCAGGTAACCTCGACAAAAAACCATCAAAAACGAACCCCTCAGTATTTTCATATTTTACAAGCAACCAATAGCCTTTTACCACAAAACCTTTAAATTCTTCTACTTCAAAAGGAATTTTTACACCAATATTTGGCAGCACAACCACTTTTGCACCGTAGGGAATTGTGGCAATTTTCTCCGCTTTGGCATCAGGTTTCGAGCGCATATTCAAGCCCGATGATGCCCACACGTGTATGGTTTCATCGTCTTTAAAGCGGCTTTCTTGGGCAACCATTAAGACGGATTGCAAAAGAAATATTAGTAGAATAGCGGTGTTTTTTCTAAGCATTTTTTTGAATTTTTATTTTATAACTAATTGATTATCAATATTTACAAATTAAAATTCACTTTTTTCTCCAACAATTGCACCGTATAATGCGGCATTTTCTGTAAACGAATCGGTGTAAAACCATTTCGTACATAGTAGGCACAAAGCGGTTCATTATCAGCTTTGCAATCCAAACGAAAAAGGGGGATGCCTTGCTCTTGCAATTGCTTTTCCACCATTTTCAA
>JAYTMW010000558.1:0-2053 GCA_043728105.1 Saprospiraceae bacterium
TATGGTATTATTTTGATTCCGATTGGTTGGGTTTTGTTTTATGCCATTTTTGATAAATATCGAGACATTTATCGTTTGGCTCGTGTGGAGACTTTCACCCGCACGTTTTTGCTCAATTTTATGGGTGTCCTTTTTCTTTTTTTTACCCTCATTTTAGATGACTTTGTAACAGAATATCACACCTATTATAAGTCATTTATTGTCCTTTTTCTCTTCCAATTTTTTCTAACAGTCATTGTTCGATTGGTGCTTTTGACTCGTGCTAACCGACGCATAAAATCCAGCATTGTGTCATTCAATACAATTATTGTTGGTGGCAATCAAAATGCTTTGGAATTGTATGAGGACATCATAGGTAGGAAGAAAAGTTTGGGTTATAAAATTATTGGTTTTATTGATTCTAACGGAAATAGCAATAATGTTTTAGGGAAATATTTGCCCAAATTGGGCAAAATTGAAGACATCTCAAGCATCATAAGAGAGCATAAAATTGAAGATGTTATTATTGCTATTGAAACCTCTGAACACAACCGTTCAAAGCAAATATTGGACATTTTGTTTGATTTTGGTGATAAAATTGTCATAAAAGTCATTCCTGACATGTATGACATCATGCTCGGAACGGTGAAAATGGCGCAACTTTATGATGCCGTCTTGATTGAAATTCGTCAAGAAATGATGGCAAATTGGCAAATTGTGTTGAAGCGAGTGATTGATATTTTAGCCAGCATTTTTGGATTAATTGCGCTTTCTCCATTCTATATCTACATTGCGATTCGGGTTAAATTATCCTCAAAAGGCCCCATTTTTTTCTATCAAGAAAGGGTAGGGCAGAACGGGCGACCTTTCAAAATCATCAAGTTTAGGTCAATGTTTTTGGATTCTGAAGATGCTGGCCCTCAGCTTTCTCGCACGGGCGACGACCGTTGCACGCCGTGGGGCGCAACCATGCGTAAGTGGCGTTTGGACGAATTACCTCAATTTTGGAATGTTTTAAAAGGAGAAATGTCGCTCGTTGGGCCTCGCCCCGAAAGGCAGTTTTACATTGATAAAATTATGGAACGTGCGCCGCATTACAAGCATTTGTTGAAAGTTCGGCCGGGGATTACGTCGTGGGGACAGGTGAAATATGGCTATGCTTCGACGGTTGAGGAGATGATTCAACGCTTGAAATTTGATATTCTTTACATCGAAAACATGTCACTCGCCTTGGATTTTAAGATACTTTTTTATACGATTTTGGTTTTGATGCAAGGTCGTGGAAAGTAGAGAAAGCATGGCTAATATTTTGAGTAACACGAATAATACTTAACCAAAATAGCCTTCCAGATTGGTAACAACCAATCCGTCTTTACCCCCTCAGTATTTTTAGCAAAATTGTAAAATTATTTTGCAGCAATTCCTTATATGGAAAAAATAGAACCACAGATTTAACTGATTATACTGATTTTCAGTGATTTTTTCTATTTTAACTAAATAAATCATGTTAAAATCAAAAAAAATCACTGAAAATCAGTTTAATCAGTTAAATCTGTGGTTCTATTTTTTTCCTATGCGGAATTGCTGATTATTTTGCCTTTGTGGATATAAAATATTGATTATCAACGTTTTAAACACAAAATTGAATAAGATTAAGAAAAACCTTTCTTAACCATCCACTTCATTATTTTTTAGTTTTTATGGAAAATAAGAAAAACTGCATCTTATGAAAGAGTGGCTGGTAAAGAATTTTTATGCTTATAAGGTAAAAAATATTTTGATTGATTTTGATTAAAATTGATTGCTTTTGGTTTTTTAATTATGCCCTTTTTATTGCTACTCAATAAACCTCACTAATATTCAATGATTACTAATGACCATTTTTGATAAATAATGATTTATTTTATTCCGTCTAAATTCTATTAATTCTGATTAACATGAAAAAAAATCTCTTAGTTTTCACCATCATCTTTTCCACCCTTTCACTATGGGCTAACACTGAATTGCGGGTAAAATCTACCATCAAAGACGCTACTGTTTATTTGACGGGCGCAAAACTCACAAGTGTAGCAAC
>JAYTMW010000559.1:0-8269 GCA_043728105.1 Saprospiraceae bacterium
TTACCAAATTGCTGACGTGGTACATTCGGGCAGCTATATTACGGAAGATGTGATGTACGCTGTGCGCAAATTCCACGACAATCACGAAGGTCTTTCTACGGTCAACGAATGTTTACGCCGCTTGATTTTTGGTTATATTTATCGGGTTATCACGAACTTGAAAGAGAAGGAATATCTTGAATATTTCAATACGGCGAAAATCTATATGCAGTACATCAATATTTTCAACAACGAATTATTCAACCAAAGCATCCGTGATATTTCGATGGAATACATGCGTAAGTGCTTGGTGAAATTTACGGATAAGCGTGCCAGAGACTATCAAGACATCAAAAAATTCATGGCAGGTACTTTCGTTGAGTTGAATTTCTTGAAAGATAAAGAAGTGGTTGAGATGTTTAAAACCCGTCGCAAGCGTAAGGAGGCTTAATTGGAGAGGCCCCTCAGTATTTTGAGTAAAAAAATTATTATTATTTATACAAATGACTATCCGACACAATCGGGTAGTCATTTTTTTTGTAATCCTTTGATAATCAATGACTTATCTTATTTTTTCTCAAATACTATTTTATGTTTCTACCTAAAACCATTTAATCAAAAAAGGGTAGTTTAAAATTAACAAAAAATAATGTGTCAAATATACCATGCACTAAAACGGTCTTTGGTTTAGTCTTTGCCAATTTACTATCATAACAAACAAACGCAACTATGAACAAACGCAAAAACTAAATTTAAAACAAACACAAACAAAGAACACACAACTAACTATGAACAAACACAAAAACTAAATTTCAAACAAACACAAACAAAGAACATCAACTAATTATGAACAAACGCAAAAACTAAATTCACAACAAACACAAACAAAGAACACACAACAAACTATGAACAAACGCAAAAACTAAATTATAACAAACACAAACAAAGAACATCAACTAACTATGAACAAACACAAACACCAAATTTAAAACAAACACAAACAAAGAACACACAACAAACTATGAACAAACACAAACGCTAAATTTGAAACAAACACAAACAAAGAACACACAACTAACTATGAACAAACACACAATTGATTAACAAAAAACAATCACCGATTTAAAATTTTAAGCATGAATAAGACAACATTAAAATCAATCATCGTCCCAATTATCATTTTAGCAATTATTGCTGTTTCTATGTCATCTTGCCAACGTGGTTACGGCTGCAATTACGGCATGAGTAGTAAGTCTTATGCAAGACGATAAAACCACATAAACCATTGAATATCAATACTTTAAAAAACGAAAACGAACATATTTTGTAAGACTATTTTTAAAATGAAAAACCTCTGCCGTTTAAGCAGAGGTCTTTTTTTTTTGGTAAAAATACTGAGGGGGATAAAAGTTATGAACATTATAGCCGCCTTAATTTTCTTAGTCACACACTTGTTTACTTGTGCTTTTGTTTTGCAATATTTTTGCTTGCACGGCTTTGTTTTTTTATCCAATATTACCCGCACCAATCATATTTTACATCACAAAATTATTATTTTAAAATTTAACTCAAAATAGTTTGACAAATCAAAATTGAAAGTATATCTTTGCACCGCTTAAAGGAAAAGCAACATTTCAAAGGGAATGTTCGTAGAGATAAAGATAATAAAATCCAGTTTGGAGGGATGGGTGAGTGGCTGAAACCACCAGTTTGCTAAACTGACGTACGGGTAACTGTACCGAGGGTTCGAATCCCTCTCTCTCCGCAGTTTTAAATAAAAATTGAAAATTAAAAATCAAGAATAAGTTTCTAAAACGCTTAATTTTTAATTCATTCAGAAAGGGGCGTAGCGCAGTTGGTAGCGCACTTGGTTTGGGACCAAGGGGTCGCAGGTTCGAATCCTGTCGCCCCTACTTTCTTTTAAAAGCGAATCCGTGAGGGTTCGCTTTTCTTGTTTAATGCCCTTTCAAATTCAACTTTCCAAAAGACTTTTCGTTTATTTACAACATGATTGAGATTTTCACACTCTGCACCTTCGCCTTCCTCGCAGGATTCATCAATGGCACCGTCGGCGGTGGTGGCTTGATACAGACGCCTGCTTTGCTAATTACTTTGACAGATGCCACGATTCCTCAGATAATGGGTACTGCAAAATGCTCATCTATCATGGGTTCAGCGTCCGCATCTTTGCAGTTTTCGAGAGAAGTAGAGCTACAATGGCGTAGGGTTTTGGGCTTGATGGTATGTAGCGCATTCGTTTGTTCATTCATTGGCGCACGACTTATTAGTTACCTTGACCCCTCAGTATTGAAGCCAACGATTTGGGTTTTATTGGTTTTGGTTTTCCTCTATATTTTAACAAAAAAAGAATTCGGACAGATACAAACCAAAGAGCTAAACCTTTCAAAATCAAACACTTATGGTTTCTTATTCGGCTGTGTAATGGGTTTATACGATGGTTTCTTTGGGCCGGGCACAGGTAGTTTTTTGATTATTTTCTTCGTCACAACCATTGGATTCGATTTTTTAAGAGCCTCTGCCCACGCCAAAATCGTTAATTTATCTACCAATTTAGCGGCTTTTATTCAGTTTGCATCGCACGGAAATGTCTTATGGCAATATGCTATACCGATGGGTTGTTGTAATATATTGGGTTCATATATGGGTGTGCGGGCGGCGTTACTAAGAGGTAATAAATTCGTCAGAACATTGTTCCTTTGTATTATTGCTTGTATGATATTGCGTTATGGTTATGATATTTTTTTGAAAAAATACTGAGGGGGTATCTACTTATTAAACTTTAATTTTTTCTATAAGTAAAAAATGAAAATGAACATTCAAAAAATACTATTTTTCGGTTTTATTTTATTTTTCACGGCTTGTTCCGCTCAGAAAAGCAAAGAAAAAACGGTTGATATAATTGAAGTTGTGAAGGCTCAAAAAGGAAATACAGGCTTTCGTGGGCGTGTGGCAAGAGAGGATATGAATAAGCCTAATCAAGGTAAAGATTTTTATATTTTAGAAATAAAAGCGTTAAGGGATTGTGTTTTTGAAGTTAAAGAATTGATTATTTCTAAGAACGAAACACAAGCAATATTTCTTAAAATTGCAAATGATGAACACCAAACAGTTTTCAATCTTAAAAAAAATGACATTATATTTTTGAGGGCTGAATTGAATGATTCTGTTAAAGTAATCACAAAAAGAGTTCTCACATTTAGAACTTATCCACAGCTGACTTTAAGCATCAATAATAAATATGCTTTAATCAATATTAAAAAAATAGAAGAAATATTACCAAATTAAATTATCAAATTTCAACAATGATTTCCTTTTAAGTTGGTTCGATTATAAAGCCTCTTAAATTCTATTTATTCTTATAAATTCTATTTATTCTGATTCATAAAACATTCATAATCAATATGTTAAGATTAATTCCTATCACTTTATGCGTTTTATTTTTTAACGCCTGCACCCCCTCAGTATCAAGGGAGGTTGTGGCAACGAAAGGCATTGACGAACCCGCTAAAAAACGTCCAAAGAACATTATTTTAATGATTGGTGACGGCATGGGTCTTGCCCAAATCACAGCGGGTTTATATCAAAATAACAACAGGCTCAATCTTGAACAATTCCCTTACGTGGGCTTACATAAAAACTATCCCGCTGATGAAGAAGATGGTCTGATAACGGATTCAGCGGCAGGAGCGACATCTTTCGCCTGTGGCGTAAAAACGTATAATGCAGCCATAGGAGTAGGAGTGGATTCACTGCCTCGCACGACTATTTTGGAATTAGCCGAGCGGAAAGGTTTGGCAACGGGTTTGGTGGTAACGTGTAATATTCAACATGCCACACCTGCCTCATTTATAGCCCATAACAAAGACCGTAAAGATTATGAAGGCATCGCTTTGGATTTTCTAAAAACCGATATTGACCTTTTTATTGGTGGCGGAAAAAAATATTTTGACAACCGTGCAGATGGTCGTGATCTTTTAGAGGAGCTAAGAAAAAAGAATTATCAAGTAACGAATTGGACGGAAACAGACATTGATAAATTAAAATTCACAGGTCAAAATGCGGCTTATATTACGGCCAATGAGCAACCTTTGATGGCTTCTCAAGGGCGTGATTATTTGCCCATTGCAAGTGAAAAAGCGTGTAATTTTCTACAAAATCGTTCAAAAAACGGGTTTTTTATGATGATTGAAGGCTCTCAAATAGATTGGGGTGGTCATGCTGGTAATCAAGATTATATCATCACCGAAATGTTGGATTTTGATAAATCAATAGGTAAGGTTTTGGAATTTGCAAAGCGTGACGGCAACACTTTAGTCATTGTAACGGCTGATCACGAGACAGGCGGTTTTGCTATATTGAAAGGTTCAAAATTTGGAAAAATAGTAGGTGGTTTTGCCGCACCTTATGAAGAAAAAACTAAATCACGCTATCACACAGGTTCAATGATTCCTGTTTTCGCTTACGGCCCAGGAGCAGAGCAATTCACGGGTATCTATGAAAATACAGCTATTTTCATCAAGATGAAAGCATTATTTGGACTTTAAATAATGGATAATTTATAGTGGATAGATGATAATATGAAAGTTATCCACTATAAATTATCCATTATCCACTAAATCATATTCACCTCGGCCATTAGTTCGATGTTAAATTTGTCTAAAACGGATGCTTGTATGCGTTGCGCTAATTGCTTGATTTCCAATCCATTACCCTTGCCATAATTCACTAATACGAGTGCTTGTCGCTCATGTACGCCTACGTTACCATACCGCTTACCTTTCCAACCGCACTGTTCTATAAGCCAACCCGCAGCCACTTTCACACCTTTATCAGTTGCATAACCGACGATATTTGGATGGTCTTTTTTCAAAGCATCAAATCGTATTTGAGTTATTTCTGGATTCTTAAAAAAGCTTCCAGCATTGCCAATTACTGAGGGGTCAGGTAGTTTTGATTGACGGATATTTATGACGGCTTTTGACACGTCTTGAATGGTCGGTTCAGTGATATTCCATTCCAATAATAGCTTTTGAATATCACCATAATTGGTTAGAATTTTATGTGCTTTTTTGGTGAGTTTGAGATATACTTTTGAGATGAGATATTTACCTTTCAGTTCTTGTTTAAAAATAGAATCTCTGTAACCGAAGCGACAATCCTCATGCGTAAATGTTTGATTTTCAAGGGTTTGTAGATTTATTGCCTCTAATTGCACAAAAACATCTTTCAGCTCAACGCCGTAAGCCCCTATGTTTTGAATGGGTGCAGCACCCACCGTTCCGGGAATTAAAGACAGGTTTTCAATACCACCTAAATCGTTTTTCAAGCACCATAAAACAAGGTCGTGCCACCCTTCGCCGCCACCAATTGCAATGACAGTAGAATTAGCGACCCCCTCAGTATTTTCTACTTTTTTAATACCTTTTATCTCATTTTTTATAAAAAGAAAATCATAGTGAGATTTTGTGAAAAGCAGATTTGAGCCTCCACCTAACACGTATATAGGCAAGGTATTTTCAGTCAAAACAGTTTTTAATTCGGTAGTATTTTTAACACTTACAAAAACTTTACAATTGGCTTCAATACCAAAGGTGTTATACTTTTGAAGGTTATAATTTTCTTTTATTATCATAAGAAATACGAATAGTGAATACACGATTAATCGAAAGGAATCTTCTCAATTTTCATCCCCAATGCTTGTAAACGGGGTATAATGTCGCCATATCCACGCTCAATCATAGGCACACCCCTCAGTATTGTCGTGCCTTTTGCCAAAGCGGCGGCTATAACGTAGGCCAAACCTGCACGTAAATCGGGTATTTCAAGCGGTTCTTCAATGGCGACTAAATCGGCTACACCCGAAATGATAGCTGAATGTTTATGTCCTTTTCCTTCAAAACGACAAGGTGTAGAACCCAAACAATGGGTTGTTAATTGAACCTCAGCACCGAGTTTTTTCAATATTTCAAGATAGCCAAATCGGTTTTCATAGACTGTTTCGTGGATGACACTCACGCCTTCGGCTTGGGTCAAAAACAAGGCAAAAGGTTGTTGCCAATCGGTTGAAAAGCCCGGCCAAACGTCTGTCTCAAGGTGAATGGCTGTGGGCGTGCGCTCACGAAAAAAGCGAATGGAATCAGCATCAATCAGCTCAAAACCACCGCCCGCTTGTCGGAAACTCGATAAAAAATTGCCCAATGATTCGGGGCGAATGCCATGCACGGTAATCGAGCCATCTAAAGCCGCCGCCAAAGAAGCCCACGAAGCCGTTTCGATGCGATCGCCGAGGCAATTCATGGTGCAACCCCTCAGTTCTTTCACGCCTTCGATGCGAAATTCACGACCTGAATCCGTAAAAATGATAGCACCCATTGCTCTAAGCATGGTAACAATCTCCATGATTTCGGGTTCGATTGCCACATTATTGATGATGGAAGTACCTTCGGCTAAAGCGGAAAGAAAAAGACACGTTTCAGTTGCTCCAACGGATGGAAATTTCAAATTAACGTGATTTCCTTTAAGTCGTTGCGTTTTTTGAGCGATATAACCTTCATCGCCTTCAATAATTTTTGCGCCAAAATCTTGTATGGCATCTAAGTGAAAATCAACGCCTCGTGCGCCTATCACACACCCGCCTAACATAGGAACACTTACCTCATCGAAACGATGGAGCAATGCGCCAATCATCAAAATAGGCATCCGATTTGCGCCTGAATGGGGCTGCCGCACGTGGGCATCTTTGGCACTCGTCGGGTCGATTACCATAATTTTTTTCTCCTTATTCCAATCAATGGTCACACCCAATGAGCGCAACATATCTGCCGTGATTTCTACATCACCGATGGGTGGCACATTAGTCAAAGTAGAAGGACTGTTGCCGAGCAACGTGGCAATCATGGCTTTAGTGGTGAAATTTTTAGCACCATAACAAGTGATTTCACCTTGGAGTGCGTTGCCGCCTTCGATGCGGTAGGCTGTATTTTTCATAAAGAGAGTTTTAATTTTAAGAGGCGTAAAGGTAGGATTAAATGATTCATTTGCAAAATTGATTTGTCATAGTTTCAAGACAAATAAAAATATAAATAATGTATAAAATATTCAAAATCAATTTATTGAATACTTATAAGGTTAATCAACGGACTAAAATAAAAGCCTTTAAATTACTTGGCATGTTAGATCGAAGCGGGGAGGAAACTACTCCTTTCTTATTTTTTAAAAAAAAATATTTAATATGGTAAGCTAATACGGCAAACTTGAAAGCTGCTATCACGTAATTATTTATCGAACAATCGCCTGTCTGATTTTTACCAATCTTTCTAAGAGAGCTTCCAACTGATTCAAGGGCAACATATTCGCTCCGTCGCTCTTCGCTACTGAGGGGTTCGGGTGTGTTTCGATAAAAAGACCGTCCACGCCCACGGCTACAGCGGCACGTGCAATGGTTTCAATGAGCGCAGGTTTGCCACCTGTCACACCTGTTTTAGAGTTTGGTTGTTGCAGTGAGTGGGTACAATCCATGATAACCGTTGCACCCAATTGTTGCATTTCAGGCAAGTTGCGATAATCCACAACCAAATCTTGATAGCCAAAAGTATTGCCTCGCTCCGTTAACATCACCTTATTATTACCACTATCCAACACTTTTTGCATCGCATGACCCATTGTTTCCGTCGATGCAAATTGACCCTTTTTAATGTTCACCACCTTGCCTGTTTGCGCCGCCGCTATCAAAAGGCTCGTTTGGCGACATAGGAAAGCGGGGATTTGTAACACATCCACATACTTTGCTGCCATGGATGCTTCTTCGTCTGCATGGATGTCAGTAGTAGTAGGTAAATTGAAGGTTTCGCCTACTTTTTTCAATATGTGTAAGGCTTTCTCATCACCTATGCCCGAAAAAGAATCAATGCGTGAGCGATTGGCTTTGCGGTAAGAACCTTTGAAAATGTAAGGAATTTCAAGCCGTTCACAAATCTTTTTTACCTTTTCAGCAATGTCAAAAGCCATGTCTTCACTCTCAATGGCACAAGGACCTGCAATGAGGAAAAAGTTGTTGCTATTGAGGTTTTTTATATTGGGAATTAGATTCAAATCCATGATTGAAATTAAAAATTAAAAACCTGTCTGCCGACAGGCTGGTTAAAAAAGAAGCATTTTGAGTCTTTGGAGACAAAAATACTGAGGGGGTGTTTGTGGGTGCGAAAGTAGTATTTTTTGACATAAAAAAAGGTATCCGAAACCTTGAAGTCGAATACCTTTTCTTATAGGG
>JAYTMW010000560.1:0-1763 GCA_043728105.1 Saprospiraceae bacterium
ACTTGACACCAATTTTTCTTCGTTTTCAAAACCTCCAACACGTCCACTAATTCGCCAAACAAAAGTTGGGATACAATCTCCTCTTTATCCGATGCACCAGCACGGATTGGGACGACACTCAGTTGACAAATTGCAGGTTGATTCATATTTAAAATAACTTTTTTATCTAAACGACCGTAAAAATAATAACTCAATCCATAATACCGTTATGTAAGAATTAAAAATTGAGAATTAAAAATTACGTCCGCTTGAGCCATGACAGTTCCTAACTTAAAAAATGATTACTTTTGCATGAATTTTGATTTACTTATTTCTATGAAAAAAATATTAGCATTTATAATACCGATTTTTAGCACTTTCTCTTTAATTGCTCAAGACCGTCAATTTACACAGTTCTACGCCTCTCCGATGACCCTTAACCCTGCCCTATCAGGTGCTTTCGACGGAAAATATCGGGTTGGTGGCATCTATCGTGACCAATGGCGGGGTGTTTTGGATCAACCTTACCAGACCTTTGCCTTCGGCGCAGACCTTCGTTTAGAGCCTTTTGCCGCAAATGTCAGTAAAGACAGAATTGGCGCAGGTTTGCTTTTTTTCAAAGATAATGTCAATACGCTCGATTTTTCGACCACTCAAATTGCTCTTTCAGGCACTTATCACAAAGCATTGGACTTGAATAGTACGCAATATTTGTCTTTAGGATTGCAGATGGGACTGACGCAACGCAACGTCAATTACGAAAATTTGACTTTCCAAGAGCAGTGGAATGGTGAGGGCGCATACACGCAGCCACGTACCGAGAAATTACCTGATAATAATTTTGGCTACAACGATATGGCGGTGGGTCTTAATTATAGCATCAATCCTGTTCCTGGAACGGCATATTTTATAGGCGCAGCCATGCACCATTTCAATAGTCCTAATGTAGCGTTTTATCAAGGAGACGATATTCCAAAAATTGCGTTAAATGCTCGCTATTCCGTGCAGTTGGCGGCGCAGTTTCCTATTAATAAAGACCATACCATTTTTATGTCACCTCGTATTTTGGCCGCTTTGCAGGGGCCACATTTGTCCGCTAATGTTGGTACTAATTTCCGTTTCAAAACGAGCAAGACTTATAACATGGCATTTCACTTAGGCTCATGGGCTCGTCCTGTGCGTGATATTGATGGTTTTAACCTTGAGGCAGTTGTCTTGATGGCGGGTTTTGAGTTCAATAATATTCTTTTGGGTATGTCTTACGATGTCAATATTCCAACGCTTAAAAACTATAAACGGACACAAAATGTGTTTGAAATTTCCTTGATTTACTTGGGTGAATATGACAACGACGAGTTGTTGTGTCCTACTTTTTGACCCCCTCAGTATTTTACTAAATTTCTAAATAAAAGGCGGCTTTTCAAGTCGCCTTTTGTATTTTTGCGAAAAAAATTCTTCATGAAAATCACACTCATCGGCACGGGCAATGTGGCCTATCATTTAGGTTTAAGATTTAGAGAACAAGACGTTATTCTGAATCAAATCGTAGGCAAAGATGCTGATAAAACAAGGGCGTTTTCTATGTTTTTTCAAACGGATGCTACCACTGATTTCTCCAAAATCAAAACAGATAGTGAAATTTACATCATTGCTGTCAACGATTCGGCGATTGGAGAAGTGGCTCAAAAACTATCGCAAACGCTTGATAATCAATTGGTTGTGCATACTTCTGGTTCGATTTCATCGGCTGTTTTGTCTCCTTATTTCAAAAATTATGGGTCGCT
>JAYTMW010000561.1:0-18030 GCA_043728105.1 Saprospiraceae bacterium
AAATTAGTGACAACTTTTCTTTGGAAACCCATTGATCCCTACAAAATTTTAGAATTTGTTACCCTCGCCGCCAAGCCAATTGACAACGATTTAGCGAATATTTTAGCCACCTGTTTGTCCCAACGCCCCGGATTAGATAGTGAAATGATGTTTGCTGCGGTGAGTCGTTTTTTTGAAGAATTGAAGGCAAAAGCAAAAGAGGATAAGACAATTGACGTAAAAAAAATTGAAGAGCAATATAAATTTTGGTTTGACAGAAAGAGTTATGACATCGAAAAACAAGCCCCAAAGAACGAAATTATAGCCATTTTCGCTAAATTGAAGGAATGGTCGAGTGAAGAGTTTGAACGCAGTAACAACAAAACAAGTTTCTTGGTTTTGACAGAACAAGCCAAAAGGGTTCAAGAAATTTTGGAAGAACTACCCGAAAACGATAAGTTTTTATCTTTTTTAGAACTCGAACGCATCATTCGCACCGTTTACGAGCCTGCCCCCGTACAACCTTCGCCACGTGAGATTGGGCATTATCGTTTTGTGCATCATGAAAGCTGTCTTTTGGACAAAACCGACGATTTGGTGTGGTGGAATTTCACGGATACTGAGGGGGTACACTTTTTTTCAAAGTGGTACAAAACGGAAATTGATTATTTTAACCAACGAATAATCCGCCTTCAAACGCCTCAAAATGAGAACGCTTTGATGCTTTGGAAACGCATACAACCTATTTTGAAAACGAGTAAAAAATTGGTACTCATTTATCCTAAAAAAGTGAATGGTTCAGACACCAAGGAACACCCGTTGTTCAGCCATTTGCATGCTTGTTTTGGCGATTTAGACACAATAAGTTTTAATATTCATAAAAATATTGACCTAAAAAAACATCTAAATCTTGAAAAACCAAACACCGTTTTGCTCGAACCACACCGTTTGGGAAAAACCCCAACTTTCGTGGAACTCAACAGTAAAATTTTGAAAGAAAGAGATACAGAAACCTTAACGAGTCTCGAAACTTTGTTCTATTATCCGCATCAATGGGTATTTGCGCACAAAGCAAAATTGAGAAAAAGTTCCATACTGAGTATTGTGAAAGACAACACATTGAAAGGCAATTTAGCCCATCGTTTTTTTGAATTGATTTTGAAAGAAAACCCAATAGAATGGTCTCAAGAAGATGTCAAAGATTGGATCGAATTGAACAGTACAAAACTGATGCGTCAAGAAGCTGCTACCTTAATGATGTACGGGTTTGAACCTGAACGCATTCAGTTTATTCGCCAAGTGAAATACGCGATTTGGACACTCATTAATCACATCCAACAAAACCGTTGGACAATTGAAGGTTGTGAAATGGATTTGCGTGGAAAATTTGGCGAAACACCTGTGCGAGGCAAAGCGGATGTCGTTTTACTGCGGGGGTCGGAATATTGCGTTTTGGATTTGAAATGGAGTGGTCATGGCTACCGTGAAAGGCTGATAAAAAATGGTGCAGATTTGCAATTGGTCATGTACAGCCGTTTGCTGAATGAAGCCGATGATTGGGCGCATACAGCTTATTTTATTTTGGATAAAGCCCAACTTTTATCACGCAATAATAAGGCATTTAAAGAGATAAAACCACTTTTGCCCGACGTGGATGCGTTTGCGATGAATGAACAAATTTGGCAAAAAATGCTTGCCACTTATCAATGGCGCATGGGGCAAATCTTGGAGGGAAGAATAGAAATCAGAACTGAAAAAACGGCTAAAGAATTGGAAGAAATCTACGGTGCAGATCTTTTAGAAGTGTTGGAAATGAAGGCCGAAGATTCAAAATTCGATGATTATCGGACATTGATTGGGTTGGTGGTTTGAGGTGATTTTTTACAAATCAAGAACAACGTAAAAGATTGATTATCAACGATTTAAAATCATCTAAAAATATTTTCTGCCGTATTTTATATTCAATTTTCATTTTTTTTAATGGAATTGAGAAATACCCCCTCAGTATTTTTCCATAAAAAAAGGCTTTACCAAAGATTTTTGTTTTGGTGAAGCCTTTTTGTTTTGCATAAAAACACTATATTTGTAAAAAATCATTAGAAAATGACAGCAGTTGCTTATAAAGATGATAATAAATCAATAAAAAGTATTCCTGAAATACTTGTTTATGAAGAGCTTAACGGACGTATAATGTACCGTAAAGGTTACAAAAATGTATTGAACCAAACTAAAACTATTGAGGAAATTATGGGTTGTAGTAGTTTGCAAGCGGCTATTGTATCCGTTTTGTTGAGTTATTTGTATCGTAATATTGAGGATGAAGGTTATGAGATTATGACGAATGAGGCGGGTCTTCATATAGCATTGGGTAATAATTTATCATCAGATATTATATTGTATGATTCATCTGATTTTTTGAAATATCGTCTTGATGAACACTACTTTAATGTAGCACCAAAATTAGTAATTGAAGTGGATATTAAAGTTGAATTAGAGGATATGAGTTCCGTTGAATATTGGACTAAAAAAACGCAAACACTCTTTGGTTTTGGTGTTGAAAAAGTGATTTGGGTATTTTCAGAAGATAAAAAAATCATACTTGCCGAGCCAAATAAAGATTGGATTGTACGTGATTGGACAAAGGATTTTGAGTTTATGCCTAACCATATTATCAATATTCAAAAAATGATTGAAAAGAAGGGTTATATTCTCTGACCCCCTCAGTATTTTACCATAAAAAAAGGCTTTACCAAAGATTTTTCTTTTGGTGAAGCCTTTTTGTTTTAAAATTTTTAAAAAAATAGTATCTTTGTTTAATTAAACATTTAGGTAAACATTCAAATATTAATATGGAAATACCCAATCCACCCAAATTTCATTGGTTGCCAAAACATTTGAATCATATTGCTGAAAATATTGTTTTTAAAGAACGGAATATTTCCTTTTTAGCGATTAATCGTTTGTTTAGACAAACCCAAACGCATCTAATTAAACCCTCAATATTGGGCAACAATCATTTTGAAGTAGAAGATTTTGTACCTTTATTACCCAATGATAGGCTAAGAACCAAACCTGAAAAATTAAAAGCACTTTATCGTTTTGATGAAAAAAATAATATCATAGTCGTAACAGCAATTAGTGAAAATGATAGAAACGAGTTATAAATTAACCAATACTGAAATTGAAGATATATTGCATAATATGTCTCCAAGTGAGTTGTGGCAACTGAATGATGGTGTGCAACCTATCAATAGTCACTTTGAATCTGTTAATATCGAAAAATCTCAAAAAATCTATGACATCATGGATTTAACAGATTTAGAATATGATGATGTTGAACGTCTTTTAGATAATCCTTACAATGCTACTTTAAGCGATATTCATACTTATTGTAAAGCTATGAATTTAGATATGTTGGATTTTATAAAAAAGGCAATGATTTGATACCCCCTCAGTATTTTACCATAAAAAAAGGCTTTACCAAAGATTTTTCTTTTGGTGAAGCCTTTTTGTTTTAAAATAAAAATACTATTTTTGTCTAAAATTTAAAGATATGGTTGCAACTGCGATTCAACAAAAAATAACAACTCAAACAAGCGAAAACCAACTACGAAAAATATCTTGGGTAGAATTTCAAAAGAAATACCTCACTCGTGAAGATAATTTCAAATATGAATGGGTAGATGGTTTCGTAGAAAAAACAACACGTACTATGGATAGGAAACAATTTTATATTATCGAAAATCTAACTGCTCTGTTAGATTTAGTCAAAAATAAGTATAAAATTGATGGTCGTCTTATTCCCGAAGGTGACAACTTTTTTTCAGGCAATCATCGTCGCCCCGATATAGCGTATTATACACGTGAGCAAATTCGATTAGCACAAGAAGATGATAATGATGTTGTGCCACAATTTGTCGTAGAAGTTATTTCTACCAATGACCAAATGAACAAAGTTGTGAAAAAAATGAAAAATTATCGTGCGGCGGAAGTGCCAATTATATGGCATATATTTCCAAATCAAAATGAAATCCACGTTTATAAAGGTAAACAAATGACCATTTGTGTAGGTGATGATATTTGCTCTGCCGAACCTGTTATCAAAGGTTTTAGCATATCAGTCAATGATGTTTTGATGAAACTTTGACACCCCCTCAGTATTTTTCCATAAAAAAGGCTTTACCAAAGATTTTTCTTTTGGTGAAGCCTTTTTGTTTGTTTACTTTTGCGAAAAATTTTAAATTATGAATGTTTATGTCCTTAATTGGGGTGAATATATTATAGGTACTTTTTCTACAAAAGAAAAGGCAGAAAAAGCTATTGAATTTTATTCTCAATATGAAATACTAAAAAATGAACATGATAATGACTTTTTTACGACTAAAATAGAATTAGATAGCTGCTCTGATAGTATGCTTGATGAAATAAAATCAGACGGATGGTTTGATATAAATGAAGAAGAATCCAGTAAAACAAATCAATTTCAAAGTTTCTTCTTTTTAATAATTATACTTTTAATAATAGCTTGTGCAATACTTGGATTCGTAACACTAATTAAATTAATATTTGTACATTAAAAATCAACCAATTAAATATATGACATCTCACGAAATAAGACAATCGTTCTTAGATTTTTTCAAATCAAAAAACCACAAAATCGTCCCTTCTGCGCCTTTGGTGTTAAAAAACGACCCAACTTTGATGTTCACCAACTCAGGTATGGTGCAATTTAAAGACTACTTTTTGGGCAACGGAACGCCCCCCTCAGTACGGATAGCCGATACGCAAAAATGCCTCCGAGTGAGTGGCAAACACAACGATTTGGAAGACGTGGGCTTTGATGGTACGCACCACACCATGTTCGAAATGTTGGGCAATTGGTCTTTTGGCGATTACTTCAAAAAGGAAGCGATTGATTGGAGTTGGGAGTTTTTGACGGGTACTTTGGGCTTAGAAAAAGACCGCCTTTATGCGACCGTTTTTGGCGGCGACGAAAAAGAAGGCTTGGCAAGTGACGAAGAAGCACGTAACTATTGGCGACAATATTTGCCCGACAATCAGATTTTGGATGGCAATAAAAAAGATAATTTTTGGGAAATGGGTGCGCAAGGCCCATGTGGCCCGTGCAGTGAAATTCACTTCGATTTCCGTGATGATGCTGAACGCAAAAAAGTAGCGGGTGAGTTACTCGTGAACCAAGATGACCCCTCAGTAGTGGAGATTTGGAACAACGTTTTTATGCAGTTTGAGCGTAAAGCGGATGGTTCGCTCGTCGTTTTGCCAGCGCAACACGTGGATACAGGCATGGGTTTCGAGCGTTTATGTATGGTGATGCAGAAAAAACGCTTCACCTATGACACCGATGTTTTCACGCCTTTTATTGCTTTGGTTGAACACGAGAGTGGAAAAAAATACACGGGTAGCTACGATAGAAGTGCCAAAACGGACGTGGCGATGCGGGTGATTGTGGACCATGTACGTGCTGTGGCGTTCACGATTGCGGATGGGCAATTGCCTTCAAGCAACGGTGCAGGATACGTGATTCGTCGTATTTTGCGTAGGGCGGTGCGTTATTATTATTCATTTTTAGACATAAAAGAGCCTTTTTTACAAAAATTAATACCGCTTTTGGCAAGTGAGTTTAAAGACGTTTTTCCAGAATTGATTGGGCAACAAGATTTTGTTCAAAAGGTGATTTTGGAGGAAGAACGCTCGTTTTTGCGCACTTTAGAATTGGGCTTGAAGCGTTTTGAAGGCTTAAATACTGAGGGGGGTAACGTCAAAGGTTCAGATGCTTTTGAAATGTTTGATACGTTTGGTTTTCCAATAGATTTGACGGAATTGATTGCCAAAGAAAAAGGTTTGGGCGTTGATTCCACCGAATTTGATAGACTACTTTTAGAACAAAAAAAACGCTCAAAAGCGGATGCTGAAAAGCAAGTGGGCGATTGGGTTATCGTGATTGATGAAGCGGGCGTTGAGTTCGTTGGATACGACCAATTGAAGGTTGAGAACGCTAAAGTGTTGAAATACAGGGCAGTTACAGATAAGAAAGGTTTGCAATATCAAATCGTTTTGAACCGAACTCCTTTTTATGCCGAAAGCGGCGGACAAGTGGGCGACACGGGAGCGATGTATTTTGACGGTGAAAAAATTGATGTATTAGACACTAAAAAAGAGAACGATTTGATTATTCACATCGTTTCAGAATTGCCCGAAAACATTCGGGATGAACGTGTCCGCACACAAGTAGATAAAGCGACTCGTCAAGCGACTTCGCAAAATCATACGGCAGCACATTTGATGCACGCTGCCTTGCATCAAGTTTTGGGCAAACACGCTGTCCAAAAAGGACAAAACGTGGATGCTAATCGTATGCGTTTTGACTTTTCGCATTTTAATGGTGTGACGAAGGATGAATTGGCTCAAATTGAGGATATTGTCAATGAAAAAATTTGCGAAAACATTGCTTTAGAAGAAGTCAGAAATATGCCAATTGAAGACGCTCGGAAAACGGGTGCAATGATGCTTTTTGGAGAAAAATATGGCGAGACGGTTCGTGTCATTACTTTTGATAAGTCATTTAGTCAAGAGCTTTGCGGTGGTACGCATGTGCAAGCTACGGGCGAGATTGGTCAATTTGTTATCATTGCAGAAAGTGCTGTTGCAGCAGGTGTTAGGCGACTTGAAGCCTTGACAGGAACGGCTGCACGTCAGTATCTTAAAAGTGAAATTGCTGAATTGGATAAAATCCGTGATATTTTCAAAAATCCAAAGGAAACGGCTAAAAAAGTTGAGTCATTACAGGATGATAATAAGGCTTTGCGGAAGCAAATTGAAGCGATGTTTATCGAACAGGCTTCGGCTTTGCAACGTGAATTGCGCTTGGAATTCAAAAATACTGAGGGGGTCAATCTTTTAGTTAAACAAATCAGTTTGAGCGATAGCAATGCCATTAAAACATTGGCGACTAATCTTGAAAAGGAAGTAGGCAATGCTTTGATTGTTTTTGGTACAATTTCCAATGATAAACCACAATTGACCGTTTGTATCAGTGCTGATTTGGCAAAAGCTAAAAATTGGAATGCGGGGAATATGGTTAAGGAATTGGCTAAAGATATTAAAGGTGGCGGCGGTGGTCAGGCTACTTTTGCTACGGCGGGGGGCGTGGATACTGAGGGGTTGGCAATTGCTTTAAATCGAATCAATCAAATTATAAAATAAATAAATATACTATGATAGTTGATTTTTTAACAGACCCCGACTTGTGGTTTGAGAAGGCCAATGAAATTAAGTCAACGGATGACTTATTGCATTTTTTTAATACAACTTTTTTAGATAAAAACTTGACTCTTGATTTTATGGAGGCGGCAGGTGTGATGGATATGTTCTTTATTCTATCGGATCATTTAGTGGCTGAGAAAAGGTTCAAAGAATATTTAGAGCTTAGAAATATCGTGAAAGATGAGCAAAAAGAAATCTATAAGAAAAATTTTATTTACTTTGATACTGCTATTTTGCAATATGCTCTTTATATCGGTAATGAGACTTTAGCTCAAGATGCTTTTGAACAATTTGAGCTTGACCCCGATAGAGATATTGACGTTTATTTACCGAATTTGCGCCTTATTGCGCTTTATGGTAAGAGCGAATGGGTTGAAGAAATTTGTTTTAAAAACTATGATACCATAAAAAATGGCAGATATTATGGTGAACCAGCTTTGGAATTGGCAAAGTATGCATTGTTACATAGAACGGAGGTTGAATATTTAAAATTTAAGGAAAAAGGTACTTTCGATGATGATGCTTTTTTCAAGCATTTGGAGCGTTTTGACTTCGACCAGTTTGAAGCAAAAGATAAAGAAGATTTGGTAAATGTTCTGATAAAACCGATAGCGGATGCCTCAATCTTAAAAAAAGAATATGATGTTGATGGATATAATACGACAAGGATTCTTGCCAATAGTTTTATGCGTTATGCGTATGAAGAAAAAAAGATGCCTTTCATTGTTAGCGGTATTGTTTGGGAATTAATGTCAGATTATTGGTTAAAGAATGATAATGGGAAAAAACCTTTTCATTTGGATGAAAAGTCTTTTGATAAGCAAGCGATGACAATTAAAGGTTTTTTCAACAATTATTTTTGTAATACAATTGCGTTGGTTTTAGGTGGTACTTATGTTTATGATTTTTTATATCAAATAGGACTGATAACCGAAATCGAGCATAAAAAAGCCATAAAAGAAATAGGAACTTTAGTAGTGGTTACGCAAAATCTTGGTCAAAAATTATGGAAAAATGGCTTTTTTCGAAATTGGCAAAGTGCAGATGGTGTTGATTCATTGGAATTTCTAAAAGTAATTGAAAATGCAGACATATCTTTTAATAAAATTGAAGAATTTGAATATAAAAGTCACGATGAGCATTATGGTTTAGACAACATAGACGAAAAAATTTCAAAAGCCTTAGAAAAACGTACCCAAATAGCGCATACAAATTATGTACCCGTGAGAACTGAACCTAAAATTGGTAGAAATGACCCATGCACTTGTGGCAGCGGCAAAAAATATAAAAAGTGTTGTGGCACTTAACTCAATGCACAAAAGAAATCATTAAAAATTAATCAAACATCTGAGAAAATGGACAGAAACGACAAAATCAAGCAAAAGTATTATGAGAAAAAGCCCAATAACACCAAAGTCATTTACACGGGTAACTTTGACCCATCGCCCTACGTTGACTTGATTTTTGAGAAAATGGAGGAAGAAATAGAAGACGAAGACGTTGAACCAAATGATTTCCTGTCAAATTTGATGGAAAATCCTAAATTAGCGATTATTTTTGGCAAAGGTAGTGCCTTGAACACGGCTCAAAAAGCCCTGGTTTTAGCCCACTTGAATGACCGTATCAGAATCGCTAAAACCTTTAATCCACAGCCTTACGTGGATAAATTAATGGAAATACACGATACTGACGAGTTCGATGAATTTGAAAAACAAGATAATGATGGTGATACTATTTTTGATTTTGAGGAATATTTTAAAGCTGAAAATTTCACAAAAGAACAATTGGCACTCATCGAAATAGGGTTTTATAAAAGGCAATCTGGCAATGCTACAACTTTAAGCAAGAAATTTAGACTGCTCTTCTTTATCAGTGTTTTGTTCATCATTATTCCTCCTTTTTTTATCCCTAATTTATTGCAACGCTTGGGTTGGATTTCTGTTGATGCAGGTTGGTTTACAAAAATAGTAATAGGTCTTTTATCTTTAATTTTACTGTTTCTTTTGACAAGAAAACTCTTTGGTATGTATGCTAATAAAGTTTTAAAAGCGGAAAATCTTTTAATCGTCGAATAAACATTATTGAAATACCGAGGGGTACGATGCAAAACATCATACCCCTCAGTATTTTAATAGAAAAAACGAAAACCTAAACAACCAATCCCATACCATTCAAAGCCACCACTGATTTTATCTCTGGCATCCTTGATTTAATGGCTTGTTCAATCCCCGCTTTCATGGTCATTGCCGACATCGAGCAGTTTTCGCACATGCCGAGCCACTTTATTTGCACCGTCATATCGTCCGTCACGTCCACCACTTCTACATTGCCGCCGTCAACTTGCAAAAAGGGGCGAATATCATTCAAGGCGGTATCAATGCGTTTCAATAGTAGGTCTTTATCTTCTGTTATCATAATTTAATTGTTGAGTTATTGGTGATTAGTGATTACGTGATTAGTGATTGAGTTTAATAATCACTTAATCACCTAATAACCTAATCATCTTAAAATGCTTATTTAGACAAAATCCGCATAAAGATAACAATAAACTTTAAACACCCCCTCAGTATTTTGGTTCATTTTTTAATTTAAATATTAAAAACTTATTTCAGCCGACACTGTCCAACGACGGGGCAAACCAAAGAAAACGGTGGCGGAAGCTGCATCAAAATTAGCTGTGTTGTTGAGTCCATTGCCCGAAAGATCATTATTCCTTGCGTCAGAAATGTAGGTGACATTTAGAAGATTTAAAATGCTTCCCCGAAGGCTTAATTCGCTTTTTCTACCCAGTTTCAACGTATAACCAAGGTGAAAATCAGTAATATAATAGCTTGGTTGTTCCCACGATTCTCGACGGGCATTTGCACCGACCAAACTTTCGGGGTCGAAATTAGAGTAGTTATCAGCAAAAAAAGTAGTTCGAGCGGAAATATAAGCTCGTTTTATAGGCTCAAACCTCACAGACGCACCCAATTGAGTTTGAGCAGCATCGCCTACATGTACGCCTGTTGGGTCAAATTCTTTGATGGTGCCGTTGGGTAAAGTTTGTATCCCTTTTGAGGTCCAAATCCACGAACCAATGGAAGCCAAACCCTCTATTTTTAGGGAGCGAATGGGTTGAAAAGCGAAGTCAATTTCAATGCCTTTGTGTCGCGCTGCAATACCATTTATCTGAACAGGAATCCGTTCATTGAGGTCGTTAGGGTCTTGTATTAAAGGCGCATTTTCAACGGGTTTATTTTGCCAATCCGTGAAGTAGCCGTTTATATTGCCTGAGAAAATACGACTTTTGAATTTGTATCCAAGCTCAACGGATTTAATCAATTCGTTTTCATAGTTGGATGCAGTTACAATTTTACCCAAGTTTTTTGCATTGTTGTAAACCGAATAAAAGACATTGTTGAAGCGAGTGGCACGTGAGAGATAACCAACGTTCATAAAAACACTATGATTATTATGTAAATTATATGATGCACCCATTTTGAAAGTAAAAGAAGGAAGGTTCAACCAACCCAAAATTTGGTCTTGTGCCGAGGTAGAATCAACTCTTAAACCTTTTTTTGCGGCATAATCCAAAGAGGCTTTTGAAACGTTTTCGGTCGTGTAAAGCACGCCATCACGAATGACATTTCGTTTAGGTACAGAATCTTGATTAACGGCATAACTCACGTAAGACGTATCAAAAATGACCTTTGCGAACATCTTATCGTGGTATTTGTATTGAGACATAGCACCTGAAAGATTAACAAAAACGGTTAATTTATCTTTTGAGTATTCTAAAGCACCAAATGCCCCGCCCCAACGGACAAAACCATCATAATTGTAAAAAAATTTATCGCCAATGGTCAGATTCGTTGTATTGTCTAATCGAGCGTTTTGAGTGCCTTGAAACTTTCTTCCTCCCAACATATCATAAACAGAGCGATAATGTTCACCTTTATAATATCTCAAATCAAGACCGCCAGAGAAAGTCATATTTTTATCTACTTCGTGCTGCAAAGTTGAGAGTAGCCCATACCAAAAATGATTGTTCACACTTGACCGAATCACGTTTGCCTTAGACACAAATTCACCTTGATTACTTTCGTATGCTTGCTGAATTTTGAGTTGCCCAGTTGCGGAATCTATTGGTATAGTGTTCACTGTATTGGTGCCACCGCCATTCCCCACTGACAAATAAGCTACGTTGGATAAAAAAGTTTTTTTAGAAATTGCCCACGAGTGGCGCAAACTAAATTGCGGTTTGTGGTAGTAATTGATGCGTACACTTTTCTTTTCACCGTTCAAAAACCCCCAAGCATTGCTGTAAAGCAAACCTCTATTAATGCCGTTGGGCTTTATGGTATTAATATCTTTTTCTGACACGCCTACATTGCGGGCAAAACTTGAGTCCGTTAAAGCAATTGGGGTCGAAAAAGCCCGTTGTCCATGTTCTTGTGGGCCACCGTAGCCTGAAATTGAAAGCAAATGTTTACCAAATTCTTTTTCTATTTTCAAAAAATAAAATAAGGCTTTTGAGTAATTCATATCCACGAAACCATCGTTGGTTTTGTAACTGAATGCGCCCGTTACGCCCCAATTGCCCTTCAATCGACCTGTATTGAAGCCCAAAGTAGATTGATAAAAACCACCTGCGCCGACTTCTTGTTTGGCTTCGTATTCAGATTTATCCTTGAGGCCTCTGGTCATAATATTTATCGTGCCACCGACTGAGGGGATACTTATTTTGGAAGAACCCAAACCTCGTTGCACTTGTATATCTCTTGTTACAAGCCCCAAACCGAACCAATTTGACCAATAAACCTGCCCGTTTTCCATATCATTGACGGGAATACCGTCCAACATGACCGCTACATTGCGTTGGCTAAAACCCCGAATCGTAATTCGTGCATCGCCGTCGCCACCGCCTTGTTGGGTGGCGTAAGCCCCAGGCGTAGAGTTCAAAATCATGGGAATATCTTGCGAAGCCAATTCTTCTTTCATCTTCACCATGCCAATATTTGAAAATGCCACGGGCGTTTTTCGCTCAGTCGCCAAAGCCCCATTTATGACCACTTCTTTGAGCGCAAGCGAAGAACTCAACTCCATATTTTGGGTTTTATCGCCCGTCAGATTCATGGTTTCTTCCACGGGCGTATAACCCACGTAGGAATATACGAGAGTGTATTCTCCATGCCCAAGTTCGAGGGTATAATTACCGTCGAAGTCAGAAATAACGCCTTTGGTAGTGCCTTTCACGACAATACTTGCCCCAATTAAAGGCTCTTTCGTTTCAGCGTCTTTGATTGAACCATTTATTGTTGCTTTTTGGGCAAAACAAAGGAAGGAAATAAGGGAGAATAAACTCGATAGGTAGATATTTTTCATGTAAGATTTTTTAATTTTAATGACGAAATATGAATGATAAATGATGAATAGAGGCCCCCTCAGTATTTTTAGAAAAATTCATCGTTTATCATTCATATTTCATCATTATTTGTAATAACTTAGCTTTAAGCTATTGATTTTCAACGAGTTATATCAATATCTCGATACTAATATCTAATATCTTAATACTAAACTATCACTATTCAATGACTAATTTTTTTACGCCAATTCTATTATCCGTTGTTTTTACTTGAAGCAAATAAAAACCTTTCTGGACATTGTTTAAAGTCAATTGAACGGACTCCGTAGCAATCGGTATTTTTCTGTTTTCAATCAATTGACCCATCAAATTGAATACCTTGATGTTGTCAATATCGCCTTCCGAATTGATGACAATATTGCCAGATACTGAGGGGTTCGGATAAACCGTAAACTCAACGGGCGCAATTTCAGCGTTGGCAGAAATCAAAGCTCCTGCACAGGTGCGGCGACCAGATACGGGTGGGGCAGTTTCACAATCGCACGTGTGAGAGCCTAAGTTTTGGAAAGAGGGTGACGCATTATTATTGGTAAAAACCGACCAATCGGCGTAACGGAAAGTATCAGATTTAGCTTTCGCCACTATGCCCGTTCCATTTTTCACTTCTCTTTTACGAACCAAAGTCACTTGCTCCGAAACGGAAAAACCACGCCAATCCTTCCAGCTATTAGCCGTATTAGTCATGTCGCCATCATTGTAAATGCCCACCATATCTACGAGATTTTTAAAACCCGTTATGTCAGGAACACCTTTAAATAGCATCATAGCATCGTTTCCACTAAAATAAAATGTTCTATTGACCGCATAAACGGCATTCAAAAACGAACTTGCACGGCATTGTAAATCTAAAAAATCACGATATACTTTACCTCTGATTGGTAAATTGCCATTCAAAGTGTCAACAACAACACTAAACCTAAACGTACCATCTGTATATTTGTCTGGAGTGCCATTTGCCTTACGGGTTGTATCCCATTTTTCATAACCATCAAAAATAGGGTATTCTAAGTTTACTTTATATTGTGTCGTATCCCGTTTGTCACACACGACGACATACGTTTTGTACGGTTTTATTTTTGCGCCAGCAGGAAAAGTGGTTAACCAAACAGTTGTGCCACCATTGTCATTTCTGCCCAATTGATATTGCGTCAAATCAATTTCATTTGCCGTCGGATTGTAAAGTTCCATTGCACGATTATTGTACTTCCCGTGAGAATACTCGGAAATGAATATCTCAGCGCAAGCTGCGGGTGGATTTTGTGCTTTAAGAAAACAAACACTAAAAAGAGTAGCGAAAACAAGTAGTAAATTTTTTTTCATAAGTGATTGATTTATGTTTTTTTTAAAATGAAAATGCTAAATAAATTGTGTAACAAAGATAGTGAATTAGGTCAAAACGTATAATTAATAAAAAAAATTAATTTTAATTTCATATTCAAGTACGTAACACAATCCTACGATGCTTTTGTGGGTTTAGGAAGATACCCCGCTTGCTCACCTTCTTTCAATCAAAAGTAAACTGGTCAGATTCTCCAAAACCGGGGTTTATTATGCTGGTTGTCCATACCAAAGGTAGATAAACTCCGACTATTTAAGTAGTATCAAGTATTTAGACTCGTAAAGCATTGAAAGTCAATAGGTTACGAAATTTTAAAACAGCGATTATTTACTTCTAACTATTTAGGAATGAAACAGAAATAAAGTCCGCCATTTAGTGATGCTTGCAGCTTCATCAAGACAGAGGCATGAGAGAATTATTTTTTTGAATAAGCCCAATGCCAATACATTGATAAATATTATAAATTATGAAAATTATAATATGAATTCTAAATATTTTATTTTACGGTATGTTTTCATTATCTTACGGTAACTTTGATTGTCATTAAGTCACTTTTGTGAATACTTTTTTTGGGGTCAATGGGCTAAATGCCACGAATTTTATGATTTTTCCGTACAGAAAAAAGATTAAGTCCGACGGATATGGTTTAAAGTTGTAAGGAAAAGAGTTAAAAACTTTGTAAAAAAAGTTTTTCTGTACAGAAAAAAGATTAAGTCCAACGGAAATGGTTTAAAGTTGTAAGGAAAAGAGTTAAAAACTTTGTAAAAAAAGTTTTTTCGTACAGAAAAAAGATTAAGTCCGACGGAAATGGTTTAAAGTTGTAAGGGAAAAAGTTAAAAACTTTGTGAAAAAACGTTTTTCATCCGTCATATAAGACAAAATTGTTGTGAATAATGCCTTTTCAGAGGTGAAAAAACGCCCCATGATGTGGTTTAGTAACGCTCAAAAAACAATTTAACGATTCCACACCGAGTAAACAGAGAAAAAAAGTTAGGGAATCTCATCTTTACGATTAATTTACGCAGGAGTGTAATTCCCATTTGATGTATTTACGCCATAAACCCAAAATCTTACAATACATTCTAAAACAACCCCCTCAGTATTTCCGCCCTCAAACCCACCAATTCAGGTTGTACATTCATTTTTTGTTTCAAAAGCGTGGCATAAACACTACGAAAATCAAACTCATGTTTCAAATCGCCATTCATATCCAAATCCGTTAAGTTTGGATTTTTACCAATTATACCACCTTTGTTTTTGCCGCCGATGATGAAAACCGGTGCGGCAGTGCCGTGATCCGTACCATTGCCATTATCTTTTGCCCGTCTGCCAAATTCGCTAAAAATCATTAGAGTCACGTTGTTCATCATGCCCGCAGCTTTCATATCATCATAAAATGCTTTTACGGATTCAGACACTTCCGTCATGAGGTTTTTATGTTTTGCCAATTGATTTATGTGCGTATCGAAGCCGCCCATGCCCGTGTAATAGACGCTCGTATCCAATCCACCTTTTATCATTTTAGAAATCCATTCAAGATTTTTTCCTAATAAATGCTTCGGATACTGAGGGGTCATTGTTTTGGATTGTGCCAACGCTTTTTTTATTTGATCGGAGCCTTCAAAGGAATTAATTTTTAATTTTCTGACAAAATCCAAGTTCGGATTTTCATCAATTGGGTCATCTTTATCATTTGTGATGGATTTTAATTGACGCTCAAAACGTTGTGGGTCTTGCATCGTGAGGGCGTGACTGATTTTGCCTTTCAAAGCAGGATTTTCAATATTATCCAAATTTAAAGCTCCCAAAACGTCTTCTTCCTTACATTGAGCATCCAAATAACGACCCAACCAACCATTATTGAGGTATTCATTTGCCCCGCTACCTGTTTGCCAAATCTCAATACTTCTAAAATGCGACCGATTTGGATTAGGATAACCCACGTTTTGAATCACACTCAAATCACCCGCTTGCATCATGTCCGCAAACCCTTTCATGCTCGGATGAAAACCCATACCACTTGATGCCGCCTTCAAAACTTGGTCTTTCGGAATCGCAACACTACTCCGAAGGCTGTAATACTGAGGGGTGTCGTAAGGAATGAACGTGTTAAGTCCATCGTTGCCACCGTTGAGTTGAATGACGACTAAAATATTTTTATCTAAAGCAAAACTATTATACAGTTCTTGCCGTGGCATAGCCGTTAAAAATTGAGGGATAAACAACGAACCACCTGCCGTTGTGCCGACCAATCTTAGGAAATCTCTTCTCGAAGTTTTCATTTTATAAATTGTTGAATTGTTGAATTGTTGGATTGTTGGATTGTTGGATTTTTGGATTGTTGAAAGCAACAATTTAACAATTCAGCAATTTAACAATTCAACAGATTTGAAATTCGGGTGTCTTCATAACGTATTCTGCCAACCTCGTGACGCTCAATTGTGCGTTCATTTCGGTCGGATTAAAATCGTATTTTAAGACACGTTCCATATCTTGTTGCACATCATTATTGACGGCAAATAACAATCTATCGGATACACTTTTGATGATGTCTTTATTCGTTTTGGCGTTTTTGTCCCATCTAAATTCAGGGATTTTTGTACTCATTTTATCACCATTTTTACCAAAAACTTGCTCCGAATTCATCTTCATTTCTTCCATCGCTGAATCTTCTTTTTTTTCTCCTTTAAAAGAAAAGGCTTCTAAATTTTTACCGCTACTCAACAAACTAACAATGTTCATCCGTTGCAAAAGTTTCTGAGAACTCAACCAAGATTTACCACCGTCCCAACCTTTCACGTTTGGCGGTAGGAGAGGAGTCATACCTTGTTGATTGAAGTAAGGCACAAGTCGTTTCACACTCGGTAAATCCAATTGAAACTCGTGATGAACTTGCAAAACAAAAGACAATGGGTCTTTGATTTTCTCTCCTTGGCTCTCTTGAAAACGTTTATCGGTTGACATTTTTAATAAAAAAGGCTCGATTTCATAGTTTTCTTTCTTTAAAAACGCTGCATACTCATCTATCATGGATAATGAGGGGGTATCGCTCACAAAATATTTCAACAACTTTTCGGTAATTCGATGTGCCGCTTTAGGGTGTGCAAAAATGGCTTCCACCATGTCATCCGCCTTTAAATTCCCTTTTTTTCCTAAATATGTTTTAACAGAATCATCACTTATGCGTGGATAATATCTGCCTTTTCCTTCACCTAAATTGAGTCCTGCCAAAGCCTTTGCACCTTCTTTTATGTCTTGTTCCGTATAATTTCCGACACCGAGCGTAAATAATTCCAACAATTCACGACTCAAATTTTCATTCAATTCGCCTTTTTTATTCTTGAAATTATCCAAATAAGTCAACATGGCATTGTCATACAAAATGAGTCTTGTAAGCTCTTTGAAATTGCCAAAAGCATTGTCTCTGAACAATGTATTTTGATTGTACATTGCCCAACTCGATTTCACTTTTTCAAAACTACTCACAAAATGATTGTGCCAAAACAAAACCATTTTTTCACGCATTGGATACTCTAAATTATACATTCTATCTACCCACCAACGGGCTAATCCTGCGTTGCGAAAAACCTCAATCACAACAAGGAGTCTCTTTTTTTCTTCGTTCATGGCTTTCAGATTTTGAAATTCTTTGCGGCTACGAGGCGCATTTTCTAAGAAGTCGGGCATCAAAAAGTCGTAAGGTGCTTTCATGCTCAAATCCACAAATCCTTCTACACCAAATCGTTTGATTTTTTCGGCTTGGGCATTCGTAAAACCCAATCTTTGACTTATGAAATATTCTTGTTTCATTTTTATGATGTTGAATTATAATTTTGAGTGAAAATACTGAGGGGGTCGCTTTTAACTATGATTCAATTTTAAACGAAAGGTTTAATTTGGCGTTGTATTTTTGTTTGTTAAAAATTATACTAAAGTGAAAGTGGTTTTCGGATTGTTAATTCAAGGTCTCAATTGCCTCCATCTTCAGATGGAGGGCGAAAAATTGAAAAAAATTAATCAT
>JAYTMW010000562.1:0-1584 GCA_043728105.1 Saprospiraceae bacterium
AGAGTTGGCATAAACTAAAAGTGAGTTCTTATATTCTTGAAGGATGCTGTTATACCTTGAAATAAACGACTATTCGTTACTTATACTTAAAGATAAATAGTCAACCCTTAAGAACGTACTTTTTGATTTATCAGATTTAGTTTAAAAAATACGTCTGTAAAAATAAGAATTAAAAAATCGAGCCGAAGAACGATTTGTTCTTTGATTTGATTGAATCGCAACTTTAAATTGTATCCAATTCCAGCTAAAAGAGCATTATGAATATCTCCAGCCACGCCTTTGAGAAAATTTAACCCTAAGGCATGGTTTCTTTTTAAATGAGAGATTGTGGGCTCAATTGCAGCTCTGGCTCTAAATCTTTTTCTGGCAACTTCTTGTTGGTATTTTGAAATCTCTTTTCTGTTTTTTGGTATCATTATCTGTGTTCCTTCAACTTCTGTTTTTCCTCTAAAACCTCTGTCTGTTCCGGCTATTGTTGGTCTTGTTCCTCCAATATGTTTTCTAACTCGCTCGCTTTGGGCTAAGGATTCTTCCAAGGTTTTACTATCATGTGGATTTCCATAAAATCTTTTAATTCCAGTAATTACTCCTGTTTGTCGCCCTCTTACGATACATACTTTTGCGCCAAATTCGTATGCTTTATGCGCTTTGCCTTTGGCAATACAAGCTGTTTGAGGTTCGTGCAAACTGTAAATTTTGTCTTTGCTGTTGCGCTCTTGTGAGAGTACTTTCTTGTAATTAGTAAATTCTGTTTCGTATTGTTTTTGAAGATCCTTTGGCAATTTCCTTTCTAATTCACGAACTACTCGTTTACCAATTGTTCTCAATTTTTTTCGAGCCATAGTGGCTTTCTTTTTACGTTTGGGATGATGACCAAAATAGGCATCCCGAAGATGTTGTTTGGCAATTCTTTTATAAGTTTGTCGCTGTTTGACTCCTTCTTTTATTGCTATTTTTACACAATTGTCAATTACCTTTTTGGCTAGTTTTGCGTCAGTTGGAAAAGTGATGTTTTTTTCTTGAACCGTGGTATCAATCTGAACTTCTTTTTCATTTTTAGCCTTTGGATGCAAGGCTACACTTTGACTCAACAAAAATTCTAATCCTTCTTCTTTTAGTCGTTTTCTAAAGTGTACAAACTCGCTTGGATCAAAAGGTTGCTTGGTTTGAAAGAATTCTTCGCCTGTAAAATATTGCCAATAGGCATTCTCAATCCACCGCTCAACGACCGATTCATCACTTTCTTTAAACATCTCTTTCAAAAGTAATAATCCAGCAATTTTTCTTATCGGAATTGAGGGTCTTCCTTGATTAGAATACAAGTTTTGATACTCTAACTCCATTTTATCCCAAGAAACTTCATTGGCTAATTTTACCAAAGGATGTCCAAGATTAATAAGATCTGAAAGCCTTGTTTTGAATAAATTCTGTTGTGAATCTGGTTTTATTTTACCTAACATATTGCCACTTATTTATACCGAAATATACACTTTTTGGCGATTTAATAGTCCTGATATATATAGAATTTTATCACAAATTATTAACAATCAAGATGTTGGTTAGTTTTTAAGGGTTGACTAATTA
>JAYTMW010000563.1:0-2727 GCA_043728105.1 Saprospiraceae bacterium
TTTTGCACCCGCCGCCGAGGCTACCCCCTCAGTATTATCACTGCTTTGAGCGTCCACAACGATAATTTCGGACAATGAAGCATCGGCATTTTGTTTCAAAAAATGAATCAATTTACCGATATTTGCCGCTTCATTTAAGGTTGGAATGATAATGCTGATCGTCATACAATTGTCATCAATTTATAAAATTGTTTTCTTTTAGTCAAAAATACTAAAAGAGTGGATTTTGGAACAAGATTAATGGATATTTGTTTATGATATGGTAATCTACGAAAAATTTATAATTAAAGATTTAAGAATATGATAAAAGATAAGAGAATAAGATTTATAACTATTTTTGCTGTGTTTTACATAATGGTAGCCTTTTTATGGTGGACGGTATTGCTAAATCGGAAAAATCATGAATTGAAAGTAGCCGAAAAAGAGGCTCTGTACTTGAAAACGTCACCATTATTGGGTGAAGTAGCATTTTTAGAGACCCCTCAGTATTTGGCACTCAAAAAGAAACACGAGGGACAAACCAACATGATATTGGGTGAAGGTATATTTTTATTTTTGGGATTACTTTGGGGCATGTGGATAATTTTTAAAAGTTTCAGAAAAGAAATTGATTTAAACAACCAACAACGCAATTTTTTATTATCCATTACCCATGAACTCAAATCACCAATTTCTTCAATTCAGTTGGTTTTAGACACTTTTAGAAAGCGTAAATTGGATGAAAAACAAACAGAAGCGTTGGCTCTTTCTGCTTCAAATGAAAATGAAAGGCTGAACGAATTGGTAAATAATCTTTTGCTTTCAGCCAAATTAGAATCTACTTATGAGCCTTTTTACGAAAATGTGAATCTTCAAACGATTTTAGAAGATGTTACATCAAAGCTCAAATTGAGGTTCCCTAAAGCTACTTTCAACTACGAAAACCTTGAAATGCCGACATTAATGGGTGATAAACAAGGCATTAGGTCGGTTTTTAATAATTTATTAGAAAACGCTGCAAAATATTCGACTGTTCAGCCTGTCATTCAAATAAAAAATTCTGTTCAAAATGATAAGTTTGTCTTCGAGATAATAGACAATGGTGCGGGAATTTTGCCACATGAAAAAAATAAAATTTTTGAAAAATTTTATCGAGTGGGAAGCGAAGATACCCGCAGTGCAAAAGGTACGGGCTTAGGATTATATATTGTGAACCAAATCATAAAAGCTCATAAGGGTACAATTCAAGTATTGGACAACGAACCTAAAGGCACAATTTTCAAAATTATCTTCCCTCGCCTATGACCTTAATTTGACAATGGTTAAAGTTTGGGTTAAAACCTTAACTAAATTAACTTACTGATGTGAAAGGCTCGTAAATTTGTATCATAAAATATAAAAGCACAATTGTTGATAGAATAATTCCTTCAACTTTTAAAATAAAAGAAATTTAGTTTTGGTTGTTCACCTATTTTTTTCAAATAAACACAGTAAATTTTTATCAAATAAACACAGTAAATTTTTTTTCAAATAAGCACATTAAATTTTTTTCAAATAAACACAGCAATTTTTTTTTGAAATAAACACAGCAATTTTTTTCAAATAAACACAGTAATTTTTTTACAAATAAACACAACATTTTTTTTGCTCTCATAACAAATAATCACCCTACTAACATTTTAATGACAATTTTAAAAATAAAAGAATGAGAATTTTATTAGTTGAAGACGAAGAAAACATACGAGATGTCGTAAAACTCAATCTTGAAATTGAGGGATACGAAGTGGTAGAGGCAGACAATGGAAGAGATGCGGTCACTTTTTTTAACGATCAACATTTCGATTTAATCGTTTTGGATGTCATGTTACCCGAATTGAATGGTTTTGACGTGTGCGAACAAATTAGATTGAATAATACGTCGGTTCCAATCATTTTTTTGACCGCAAAAGATTCAGCACAAGACCGTGTGGCGGGCTTAAAAAAAGGGGCGGATGACTATTTACCAAAGCCTTTTACCTTAGAAGAACTTTTACTACGGATACAAAATCTTTTAAAACGGAGCAGTAAATTGGTGGCTGAGGAAGCTGAAATGTATCGTTTTGGCACGAATGAAGTCAATTTTGCGACATTTGAAGCCATTAACGAAAGTGGCAGTTTCACTTTGACGAAAAAAGAAGCTATGTTGTTGAAACTCTTAATTGAGCGTAAAAATGAAGTTGTTTCTCGCAATCAAATTTTACAGTTTGTTTGGGGATACGATGTTTTTCCGTCCACCCGAACGATTGATAATTTCATTCTGAGTTTCCGTAAATATTTTGAAATAGATCCACACAATCCAAGATATTTCCTTTCAATCAGAGGTGTTGGTTACAAGTTTTCTTTAAACTAAACCGTCCTCAAACAAATCTACAATAAACTATTTAAGCAAGAGTCATGCGAGTTAACGCTCAATCGACTCTTTTTTTTTGCGCCACGAATAAACCAAAACCACCACTTTACTGTAACTGGCTACACCTTCTTTTACGCCCTGCGAACGAAGAAATATATCATTCATCCAATCCGTTTCGAGCCAACTTGGGTATTTTTTTTGTCTCTCGTTGATGGCATCCAAATCAGCTTTGATGCCCACAGGCAAAGCATCTCTGAAACGTTGATACCCCTCAGTATTTAGGCGTTTGCAATTGCTCGCTACGTAACGATAATGGTTTAAAAAACCAGAATAGCGCATAAAGGCATTATCAGACTGTC
>JAYTMW010000564.1:0-2942 GCA_043728105.1 Saprospiraceae bacterium
ATTTTTAGCAAAAACGTCAGGTTGTGGCTCTTGTTCTGAAAAAGAATATTGTTTTTCTCGCAGCTACAACACCAATTCTGAATGGATTGATAGCATAGCCATTGGCACAGCTAATTTAAAAACAGGGAAAAATGGCGGCTATTTTCGCTTAGATTCTGTACTAACAAATTTGAAAAGTGGACAGAAATATAAATTCACAATAAAACCAGGCTATGCGTCAAATGTAGGGGAACAAGCCGCACGGATATGGATAGATTTTAACGGCAACGGCAACTTTAATGACACAGGCGATAAGATTTTTGAAACGTTGAAATTGACAAGTGCAAAGACTGATTCTTTTATTATGCCACAAATTGTGTTTAATCAAATCGTACGTATGCGGGTATCCATGAAGTATGTTGGAGCGGCTTTAAACCCCATTGCACCCTCCCCTTGTGATACCTTGGAATACGGAGAAGTAGAAGATTATTGTGTGAAATTAGAAGGCACTTTGAGCTTACCTATTGTGTCTCAAACTGATGTCAAAGTATATCCAAATCCGTTTACAAACACTTTGACCATTCAGAACCTGAACCGTGAGACTTCGTTTAGAAATGTCCAAATTTTGAGTTTAGATGGTCGAATTTTATTAAATCAAACTTTACAAAACGTTGAAATGGAGCAAATTAACACACCCCTCAGTATGGGTATCTATTTTTTGAAAATTGAGACCGATAAAGGCGTTTTGGTGAAGAAGGTTGTAAAGATGTGAAGTATTTTTGTGCGTAAAATTAACAAAGTCACGTAAAGTTTTTTTTTAAACACATAGGCACATAGAACACATAGTATTATGTGTAAACTCTTAATAATCAGCACTTTATACCCTTCTATGTGTCCTATGTGCCTATGTGTTGCAAAAAAATGACCTATGTATTATTAAGGTGCAGGATTCGGTATTTCGGTATGAATAGCATTTATTTCCTTAATAATCTCAGGTGACAATATCAACGACGAACTATCAATATTTTCCTTCAATTGCGCCATAGATGTTGCGCCAATAATGTTTGAAGTCATAAAATCTTGTTGCGTCACAAACGATAAAGACATCTGTGCGATGGTCATGCCTTCACGCTCCGCAAGTGCCATATATTTTTCAGTAGCTGCCCAAGACAACGCATTGCTATATCGAGCCAAGTTTTTAAATTGGTTCATGCGATCTTCGGGCGTATCTTGTTTTTTGTGAAATTTACCAGACAACAAGCCAAAAGCCATTGGAGAGTACGCCAAAAGCCCACATTTTTCACGCATCGAACACTCCGACATACCAATTTCATACGTCCGATTCAACAAATTATACGGATTTTGAACACTCACGGGAACGGGCAAACCATGCGTTTCGGCCAACCGAATTGAGTGCATCAAGCCCCACGGTGTCTCATTTGAGAGACCAAAATGACGTATTTTCCCTTCTTTCACCAAGCCGCCGATGGTTTGAAGCACATCGAGAAAATCGTCTTCCCACTTGTCATTTGGGTCGTGCGTGTAGCCCAATTTGCTAAAATAATTGGTACTGCGTTGAGGCCAATGCAATTGATATAAATCCACGTAATCCGTTTTTAGACGGGTCAAACTGCCTTCGAGTGCTGCGTGAATTTGCTTTTTTGAGAAATCGAGTTGATGATTTCTGATAAATGTCAAGCCAGGATTAGGCCCCGTAATTTTTGTTGCTAAGACGATTTTATCTCTATTTTTAGTCTTTTCGAGCCACGTTCCGATGTATTGTTCTGTTAAACCATTGTTTTTAGGATTCGCAGGCACGGCATAAAGCTCGGCGGTGTCAAAAAAATTAACGCCGTTGTCTAAGGCGTAATCCATTTGTTCATGGGCTTCTGCCTCGGTGTTTTGTTGACCAAAAGTCATCGTGCCTAAGCAAATTTTAGTCACGTATAGTTGGGTTCTGCCCAATTGTCTTTGTTCCATTTTCTTAATTAAATTTTGAAGGGCGAAGATAGGAAAGTAGATTTTAGAAACAAGTAATTGATGATAAAACTACAAATGATACCCCCTCAGTATTTTCCCTGTTTTTTACAATTTTCGAGCAATCATTTTCTCCAATTCGTTTTAAACACAACCATACACAATTAGATTTTTTTTAGGAAAAACGAAGAGGTAGCTCCGCTAATGCCTGGGTCCTCGAAATGATGAAATAAACGAGCGACCGAGCATTAGCGGAGCTACCTCTTCGTTTTTCCTAAAAAAAAATATCACACGGGCAATTTTTGGGCAAGCATGATGCGGCAGCGAATTTTCCCTTCGTCGAATCAATTAGTTTTACAGCTAAAATCTTAGAAATACGATAGCAATCCCATCTTTTCAACTATCTTAGTCGCTTAATTTATTCAATTCTTCATGTCAAATAAAATTAAGAGTAGTATGAGAAAAATTTTTACGTTTGCCCTTGCCACTACCCTATTTTTTACTCAAAATACTGAGGGGGTCGCTCAAACTAAGAAATCAGTTGATAAAGACTTGCTAAAATCGTTAAAATGGCGCAACGTTGGCCCATTTCGGGGTGGCAGAAGTGTCGCCGTAGCGGGTCACGCCGACCAACCTTTGACTTTCTACATGGGTCAAACGGGCGGTGGCGTTTGGAAATCCATTGACGGTGGCAACAAATGGCTGCCCATTTCAGATTCGACTTTCAAAACATCCTCCGTGGGTGCTATCACGGTTGCGCCTTCCGACCCGAACACAATATATGTAGGCATGGGCGAAACGGATATTCGTGGCAATATCAGCGGTGGTGATGGTGTGTATAAATCCATGGATGCGGGCAAAACTTGGAAGCATATTGGCTTAAAAAAATCATGGGGCATCGCTCGAATCATGGTGCATCCTAAAAATGCGGACATTATTTATGTGGCGAGTTTGGGCAATCCTTTTGGTCGTGTTTCTAAGCCCAC
>JAYTMW010000565.1:0-2698 GCA_043728105.1 Saprospiraceae bacterium
CAACCAAATCTACTTTGGCGCACTATTTTGCAACATAAAGGCAATGCTTACTCTATTATTGCAGATATGAAAGATGATAACGTTTTGAATTAGTTGATAGTTGATAGTTGATAGTTGATAGTTGATAGTTGATAGTTGATAGTTGATAGTTGATAGTTGATAGTTGATAGTTGATTAAAATACAAATGTCGGTATGATTTTACATCATACCGACATTTATATTTTAATTTATTTGCAATTATAAATCCTTTATAATCAATTTTATAGCAAAAATACTGAGGGGTTAGACTAATAACTATTAACTATTAACTATCAACCATCAAGAAGAATGATCGGCAATAATCACCCAAACGCCTTTTATTTTTTCAAAAACAAGTGAAAAATGCCCACCTACGTCACCCTTTTCGGGTCGGGTTAAATGCCATTTTCCGATGACCAAATAATGCTTTTTACCCAAGGGTTTTAACTTCAAAATATCAAATTTCAACGTCCCCATTGCTGCACGGTCGGGGTAGCCTTTTTTGTAATTATCGAAGGTTTTTTGATAGCCCATCGTCATACCGTTTTTGCCGATAAACATCAACGAATCGGATGCCCAATAGCCGACCATGAACTGCTCAATGTTGCCTTTGTTCCAATATTCAATCTGATTGTCAAGTGTTTTTAAAATGGATTGCTCGTCCTTATTTTGCGTATAACTTGTTGATAATGAAGCAATTAGAAAGAATATTGTATAGATTTTATTTTTCATTTTAACAAATTTTATAGATTGAATAACTTGGCGCAAGTTTCAAACTTGCGTCAAGTTGTGCTAAAAATTTTAATTGCAGAACTACATAGCTTTCACTCTTTTCAAACCCAATTTCACCCCTTCTTCAAGCATCATATTAAACGCCGCATCGTACTCGTTTGGAATGATACCGTCCAACATGGCCTCACGGATGGATGCCTTAATAATGCCCACTTCTTTGCCTGGTGGAATGTTAAAAGTTTCCATAATAATTTCGCCCGTGATGGGTGGTTGCCAAGTCCGAATTTTATCTTTTTCTTCAACCTCCGTGCAACGTTTTTTGACCAATTCGTAGTTTGCCAAATACCGTTTCACCCGCTCTGGTTGCTTCGATGTGATGTCGGCTTCGCAGAGTAAAAACAGGTCTTCCAACTCCTCACCCGCATCAAAAAGCAAGCGACGAATGGCTGAATCTGTGATTTCTTCCTTCGTGAGTGCCACGGGGCGATGGTGCAATTTGATGAGTTTCTGCACGTATTTCATGCGCTCATCCAAGGGCAAACTGAGGTTGCGGAAAATGCGTGGAGTCATGGCTGCCCCAATTTCTTGATGCCCATGAAACGTCCAAGCGTTTTCTATTTTATCCCACCGTTTTGTGGCGGGCTTGCCAATATCGTGGAGCATAGCCGCCCAACGCAACCAAATATTATCCGTTTTTTTAGAAATATTATCAACTACTTGCAACGTATGATAAAAATTATCTTTATGTCCCACGCCTTCCTTCGTTTCAGCCCCTTGCAAGTTCGTCAACTCTGGAAAAATGATATGTAAAATGCCCGAATCGTATAAAAGTCGCAAACCTACTGAGGGGGTCGGTGACTTCAATATTTTCTCTAATTCCGTAATAATGCGCTCTTTTGAGATAATTTTGATGCGTTCTTTGTGAGAAGCAAGGGCTTTTAGCGTGTTTGCTTCAATTTTGAACCCCAACTGGGTCGCAAAACGCACAGCTCGCATCATGCGCAAAGGGTCGTCGCTGAATGTTCTGCCCGCTTCCAAAGGTGTCTGTAAAATCTTTTGTTCCAAATGTCGAATACCGCCAAAAGGGTCAATTATTTCGCCAAAATTGTCTTCATTTAGGCTCACCGCCAAGGCATTTATCGTCAAATCTCGCCGATTTTGGTCGTCTTCAAGGCTGCCTTCTTCCACATTTGGCTTGCGACTATCGTGACGATAACTCTCTTTTCGTGCGCCCACAAACTCAATTTCTATGTCTTTACAACGGAACATTGCCGTCCCAAAACGTTGATACACCACCACTTTGGGGATAGGACTCATCTTAGCCGCCACCGCTTCTGCCAACGCAATGCCACTGCCCAAACACACAATATCCATGTCTTTTGAAGGGCGAGCCAACAGTCGGTCACGCACATATCCACCCACCACGTAGGCAGGGAAACCCAATTCCTTTGCCGTTTCAGAAATGGTTTCAAAAATTTGTCGCTCGTAGGGCTGTATTTGGAAAATCATCATAGTAGTAGCGGCTGATTCATCTGCCGAATGTCTTAAAATTAAAGTTTTTTTTGTTATTACTTAGCCTGTGAGACAATTCACTCGACATTGGTCGCTTCGCTCCCTCGTCGCAAGGGGACTTTTTTGGATGCACATCATTTTTTGCGCCAAAGCGCAAAAAATGATGTGCATCCGAAAAAGTTCTTTTGGCGACGAGGGAGCGAAGCGACCAATGTCGTCTCACATACACGTTTGGCTAAGTAATTACGTTTTTTTGAAACACATAGGACACATAGTATTATGTATAAAATGTTAATAATCAACACTTTATGAAACGCCTATGTGTCCTATTTGCCTATGCGTTAAAAAAAAATGACCTCTTTATTATTAATCGTTACAAAATTAGTAATCATTAGAAACCGCCTCAAAATCACCCATCAATGCAGGTTCTAATTC
>JAYTMW010000566.1:0-6016 GCA_043728105.1 Saprospiraceae bacterium
AAAATATATAATTTGGCTAAAATTAAATAGCGAAGAAATTAGACTATTTATATCACGAAACAATCACGGAACGAAAAAGCGGCTTTGCTGAATAAGAAATTCAACAAAACCGCTTTTTTATAGTTCATTTAATTTTGTTTAACTTTAAGGTTAAACAAAATCAAATGAGAATCAAGACAAAATTAAACACAGAGTATTGACATGCACAGCAGGAAGTTTACCAAGGGTTTAGTTCCCGATGTATTTACTCACTGTTTTGTGCGCAGCATAAAACAGTGAGTAAATACATCGGGAACTACACCCTTTATCAAAGTCTTATGCGTTCTTTGTGGTGTGCAGCAATTTCGCATTTATTTTTGTGCATTTGCCACCAAATAAGCCGTTATCGCTCCAAATAAAATATTGGGCAACCATACGCCGAGTATGGCCGGGATGCCAGGCTGCGTGGCGAAAGTGACGGAAAATTTAGATAAGAAAATAAAAATCGCTCCCACGCCGATGCCGATAGCTAAGTGAAAACCGATGCCGCCCCGCACTTTCCGAGCCGCCAAAGCCATGCCCATGAGCGTGAGAATCAAAATGGTAAATGGTTCGGATGTTCTTCGATGCACTTCAATTTCGTAGGCTTTTGTGCCGCCCATTCCCCGCTTATCAAGTTTTGTGATTTCATTATAAAGCTCAGGTGTGGTCAACATTTCGTTTTGATTGATGAACCGCACAAAGTCATCGGGCGTAAGATTCAACGTCGTATCTAAGGTAGCAATATTGGTTTCGAGCGTCTCTTTTAAGCCATTGAAAGTGCGTTTTTGAACCGTTTGTAATTGCCATTTATTGGGATAGCCTTTCCAAGTGGCATTTTCTGCTTTCACGATGCTTGTCAACTCGTTGTTTTCGAAATGTTCAATGCGAAAATCACGGGCAGTTGTATCATTTTTTCTGTAGTAACCAATAAAAACCTTTGTCTTTGAGTCTAAAAACATGTGTACATTATCGGTTTTGCCTTTATCTTGAGAGGTGGAAATATATTTATGTTCAAACTTTAAACGGGTTTTGTTGCCCTGCGGCACGATGTAATGGTTGCATAAAAGATGAATACCGGCTATCACAACCCCACCAATAAGATATGGTCGCATCAACCGTCTAAAACTAATGCCCGCATTGAAAACTGAAATGATTTCAGAGTTGTAGGCCATGCGGGAGGTAAAAAAAATGACCGCAATTAAGGCATACAAAGGAAAAAGCAGCATATTAATGTGTGGGATATAGTTCGGATAATAATCGAGGAAAATTTCTCTCTTCGTCACCGCCTCCTTTTTATATGCGTCTGCCTTCTCGCTAAAATCAATCACGCAAGCCACCAACGTAAATATCATCACCACGAAACCAAACGTGGAAAGATATTTTCCAATGATGTATTTATCCAAAATACTCAATTTGAAGAAGGATTTAAAATCTATTTTTTTATAGCCTTTAAATTTTCCCACCTTTTCTTGCAATGGGCTTACTGCCATGTTTGGGAATTGAAAATTTATAATAAAAAATAACGTAAATACTGAGGGGGTAGCTTCTAAACGTTCAATTGAGGTACTCTGTATTTTTTTTAAAGAAAAAAAACTTGTGATAGATTTTGAGTCAATCACAAGTTTTGATTTTTTATCATGTATAAAATCTATGTTTTCAATGTTTTATGTAAAAAACTAAACGCCAAATTCCAAACCATCATAAGCCCATTTTACCAAAACTGAACCCCACGTGAAGCCACCACCAAAGGCTGTAAGCATCAAATTATCCCCTTTTTTCAACTGACTTTCGTAGTCCCAAAGGCATAGTGGTAGCGTCCCTGCGGTGGTGTTACCGTACATTTCGATGTTCATCATTACCTTTTCGGGCGGACAATCCACCATGTCGGCCACCGTTGAGATGATGCGTTTATTGGCTTGATGTGGCACAACCCAGTCAATGTCATCAATGGTCAAATTGTTGCGTTGCATCACTTCTTTCATCGTGGATGACATGCCTTTTACCGCTGCTTTGAAGACAGGTTGACCGTTTTGGTAGGCATAATGAAGGCGTTGATCAACCGTTTCGTGCGTCGCAGGCATAGACGAACCGCCCGCTTTGCGATGCAAAAATTCACGCCCCGAGCCATCGCCTTTCAAAACCGCATCAATGATACCTACCCCTTCGTTGGTTGGTTCGAGCATCACGGCCCCGCCGCCGTCTCCGAAAATAATGCAGGTTGCACGGTCGGTATAATCAATCATCGTTGACATCATATCCACGCCCACAATCACTACTTTTTTATACATACCAGACTCCACAAACTTTGAACCTGTCACTAAAGCAAATAGAAAACCTGAACAAGCGGCATTGATGTCGAAGCCCCAAGCATTATTAGCACCTAATTTATGGCAAATTGTGTTGGCAGTGTCGGGAAAAAGCATATCGCCCGTCACGGTTGCGCAAATGAGCATATCCACCTCTTCGGGCTGGGTGTTGGTTTTAGCCAAAAGCCCTTTGATTGCCTCAACAGCCATATCAGAAGTTGCCCAACCTGGTGTTTTGAGAATTCGGCGTTCTTTGATGCCCGTGCGAGACGTAATCCATTCGTCGTTGGTGTCCACCATTGTTTCAAGAATGGCATTTGTTAATCGGTATTCAGGAACGTAACCATGAACGCCCGTAATTGCTGCAAATTTTTTCGACATATCGGAATTGGTATGTTTGTTTTGATTTTTTAAAAGGGGCCCCTCAGTATTTTTTCAAATTTTTGCAAATTGGGTTACAAGTTTTAAGTGCCTATCATAAACCCAAAAGAAAATCAATTTCGGCATAAATATAAATCTTGTAACTGTAAAGGTAAAACGCTTTTTCAAAATTCAATACCCTTGTTTTCAATCGCTTTACGATGCCCAAAAATTATTTATTCAACAGAAAACTTACGCAATTTCTTTTTACATAAAAAAGAATGTATAAAATACTGAAAATCAAGGGATTAAATCGCCCTTTCGTTGCCCAAAACAATAAAGTGGTATTTTATTTGATACAATAACATACCCACACGTGGTATGATGTGTGGTGTGATAAAAAATCCAACGAATACTTTTTTACATTTTAATTATTCCAGAACATGAGAAAATTTCATTTTTTAGTTTTAATCAGCCTCCTTGCCAGTCTCCCCGCATTTGCCGACATCAGCTTTCTTGAAGGTGATTTGAGTGTAGCCAAAGAAAGAGCTTCTCGTGAAGGCAAACTTATTTTCCTCGATTTTTGGGCCAGCTATTGCACGCCCTGCCGAGTGATGGAGGAATATACATTCACGCACCCCTCTGTATCGGATTATGTGAACGAAAATTATATTCCTGTGAAGGTGGACATTCAAAGTTTTGATGGTTTTGATTTAAAAAATCAATTTGATGTCCGTTTGTTACCGACTATTATTGTCCTAAATTCAAAAGGCGTTATGGTAGGCAAACATGAAGAAACAATGGGTGCGGGTAAATTTATTGAAACCCTCAAAAGCTACGACAAACCTAAAAATCGGGTCAGAAAAACCGCCACTAATATGAATTATAATGCTTCAACGGGTTTCAGCAACGCAAAACCCGTAAAAGTGAGCTACACGAATGACAATGCAAACGAAAGGAAAGTAAAGGTTTCTAATAATACTGCTGCCGCAAAAGGCACTCTAAAACCTATTTCTTCTGAAAGCGTGGGCGCAGGTAGTTTCACGATTCAAGCGGGTGCTTTTTTTACGGAAGAGTCAGGCAAAAACGCCGCTAAATCAGTCAAACGGAAGTATGGACAAGATGGGCAACGGGTTTTTATGTCGCAAAGAGATGATAGCAATAGAGTGGTTTATCGTATTTTTTTGGGTCAATTTACGTCAAAACAAGAGGCTTTGCGGTACATGAAAGCGCATAAAATTCAAGGTTTGGTGCGTGATTTTGATGCTTATAAGTAGTTGATTTTCAATTCATTATGTAAAAAAGGTTCAAAATACTGAGGGGTATCTTGAACCTTTTCTATTTTTTCAGATTACCGAATGATGACATAATACTGATAAAATCATTAAAACAAGATTATTTAAATTATTAATTAAAACCAACTATCCTAATGATTTTCTTACAAGCAGCGTTGGCAGTTCCTTTCGTTATTGTCATCATTTTCACCATACTTTTTTTTGGAACTATCATCCCCATTCTTATCTATAACTCTGTAGTCGGACGCTTACTCAACAAAAAGAATTGGATTTTAAATTATTCTTGGGTATTGCTTATTTCATCCGCAATCGCAATTTTTGGAGTAGCTATATTCGTTTATAAAATGTTGACTTTTGAAGGGACATTGATAAACTAAATGTATGTACCATAGCCAGACACGGATTGAAGGATTGAAAAAAAGGATTGAAGGATTATTTTATGATGGAAAAAGGTTAAAATGCCTTTAATCTTATTTTTAATCCGTTAATCTATGTCCGACTAAGTTGTTGTTACTCGTTACATAATCCAATATTCTAAAACATTTTTACCTTAACTTTTCACATCTTTGCACCATGAAATTGCACAATTTGTTAGTAAAAGCCGTGGAAGAGGCTTTGGTAGATATTTTCCAGAACCATAAAAAAGCGGATAAAGTCATTGAACGGCTTTTGAAATCGAACCCAAAATGGGGCAGTCGGGATAGAGCCTTCATCGCCGAAACTACGTATGAGTGCGTCCGTTGGTGGCGACTTTACAACCACTTGGCGGGTGAGCGAGCGAGCGTTTTGGATTGTATCGGCGTGCATTTGGTGATGAAAGAAAAAGGTAATCTCGAACACCACGATTTTCACCAATTGAGTTATAATTTTTTACAAAAAAAATATGACGCAACTAAGGAAAGAAAAATCTTAGAATCCATAACGGACGATATGGATGCCTTGGGTGTGAGCGAGTTGGGCGAGGAAAAATGGGCTAAAGAATTAGCCGTTTTGAATACACCCGCAAGGATTGTTTTAAGAGCTAATCAATTGAAAATCAATGCTTTAGATTTAAAAGAAAAGCTAATGACCATTGATTGTCAAACCGAAACGACCCCCCTCAGTATCGACGCATTAATTTTAAAAAAAAGAGGAAATGTATTCGCCACGGGCTTTTTCAAACAAGGTCTTTTTGAAGTGCAGGACGCAGGAAGCCAAGCCATTGCGCCTTTTTTGCAAGTTGAGCCAGGGATGCGGGTCATTGATGCATGTGCGGGGGCGGGAGGAAAATCACTTCATTTGGCAGCCTTAATGAAGAACAAAGGCACGTTAATAGCGATGGATACGGAGGCTTGGAAACTCGAAGAACTCCGCAAACGAGCCAAACGCAACGGCGTTAACATCGTTGAAACAAGGGTGATTGATACCACAAAAGTTATCAAAAGACAGTACGATAGTGCTGACCGTTTGCTCTTGGATGTGCCGTGTTCGGGCATGGGTGTTTTGCGCCGCAATCCCGATGCAAAATGGAAACTGACCAACCAATTTTTTATGGATATACGTCAAACTCAAGCGGATATTTTACAAAATTACGCTCGTATGGTGAAAAAAGGCGGCAAAATGGTATATGCCACGTGCAGCATTTTCCCTTCCGAAAATGAAGCACAAGTGAAGGCTTTTTTAGAAAAAAATGACGAGTGGCAATGGGTTGATGAGCGCACACTGACACCCGCAACGGACGGATTTGATGGTTTTTATATGGCGTTGTTGGAACGGAAAGCGTAGGGCGTATTGAGTCATGCGTCGTGCGTATTGAGTCATGCGTATTGCGTACTTAGTCAAAACGCTTGACTCAAAACGCAAGTCGAAATTTTTTACAGTAAAAATGCCTTGAAAATTAAATTTGGTTAGAACTTTGTTTCTATATACATCAAAGCGAAAGTGGTTTTGGGATTTTTTAAGGTCTCAATTGCCTCCATCTTCAGATGGGGAAAAAGAACAGGAAAAATTAATCATTCCAATCCTCCATCTGAAGATGAAGGCAATTGAGACAAG
>JAYTMW010000567.1:0-2547 GCA_043728105.1 Saprospiraceae bacterium
TGGTAAGAGAAATCAGTGGTTGAAAAAAGAGCCATTGTATTGAATTCAGGTTCTACTTTTTTGACACATTCTTTCATGTTTTCATCCCAAAGTTCTAATTGACCACCGTACTCACTGCGCCAATTTTTATTAAGATAAATATTGATACTCAATCGTTTATCCAATTTTGAAAGGTGATGTTTATTGAAATCGGTATGCACTTTTAAGTAACCACCGTTCATCGTTTCTTGCAAACCACATTCATCAAAATATGGATCAACCATCAAGGTTTCTTCGATGTCGGAGATAGTTTTTAGGAAATTTAAGAATTCTTTGGAGTGTAAAAAGTAGATTAAGGCATTCGTTTTCTCTCCATAAAATTGTGGTTCATTAAGTATATTACGTCTTTCGTTGCGTGTTTCGATGGCTCTAAAATGCTTTTTTTCGATCATTTCAAACTCCGCAACCACTTCCTGTAATATTTCTTCATTGAAAAAATTACGAAAAAAGATGTTCGGATAAGGCTCTGCCTCTTGATAGGTCAGCTTATACGCTTTTGCTATGTCCTCCAAATTCCCGTAAGCCTTATTGATAAAAACCATGATATAACTGTAGCAGCGGATTTGTCCGCCGATGATAATTTATTGATAACCAATGAGTTATGTAATCTTCGGCTGTTAAAAACCGCTGACACATCAGCCTAAAAAAGCCGTTTCAGCCTTTATTTTCACCCAACTATGCGTTTCTGCATCGTACTGTTTTATAAGTTTTGCAGGGTTGCCTACGACCACTGAATAATCGGGAACATCTTTCGTAACCACGGAACCCGCACCCACCACTGCATTTTTGCCAATCCGAACACCCGCTGTAATGATACATCCTGCACCCACCCAAGCACCGTCTTCTATCACAATTTCTTTAACGGAAAAACTTTGCTTTACAATCGGTTTTGTAACATCTTCGTAGTTGTGATTTAGACCACTTATCAATACGTTTTGCGCTAAAAGAATATCATTACCCATTCTCACTGGACCAATTACTTTACTACCCAAACCTATTAACACATTGTTTCCAATTATAATATCACCGCAAGCGTTGGCTAAAACCACAAAATCTTCTACGATAGAATAATCTCCGATTTCAAATTTTTTGTAGGGAAATAAATCCAATCGAGTACGCCATCTTATTTTAGCGTTCCAACTCACTTTATGCACAAACCTGTTCGCAATGTTGCGTACCCACCAACGAGGACGATAGTCATGTGGCGGTTGCAATACCCAAACAGCTAAATACTTTAGAGCTGGACTGGATTTTATTCTATCTTTTAAAGTCATTAAAAGTTGGGTTGTTGGTGCTTTTAATACGTTGTTTTTTGAAAAAAGGTTGGTTTTAACCCACTTTTCAATCGTCAACGAGGATTTATTTTTCACGCTTTGGCGTATTGCGTCGTGTGTATTGCGTATTGCGTCGTGTGTATTGCGTAGTACACTTTTAAATTCAAAAATACCATAGGTATTAATTAAAACGCAACAAGTGTGGGGACAAAATTATTTAGAACAACTCTTCAAGGGTTTTAAACCCTTGAAGAGTTATAACTTGCTGAAAATCAATTGTTTATAAAAATTGATACCCCTCAGTATTTTCTTGATTTATTTTGTCTTTACACTTACAAACAACGCAATACGCAATACTCAATACTCATTTTATGCTCTCTAACTCTTTTTTTACATCATCCATAGCCAAATGACCATCCACGATTGCCCAAAACTCACGCACTCGGTCGTCCCATGTGTTTGTGGCGGCAACGGCCATTCTTGCACGGATTTTTTCTTCGGCGTAATCGTCTTTAGCAATATCAATCAATTTTATGAACTCGTCGTGGTCTTTTCCAATGTAAATATTGGGTTTAAAACTACGAATATCATCGCTAAAATTGGTGGAAACTGCCGCTTTTCCTGCGGCTAAATATTCATTTATTTTCAATGGATAAACCGATTTTGTCATTTGATTGAGCAACGAAGGTAATAAAACCACATCCATAAACTTCAAATATTGAGGTACAACTGTTATGGGCTTTGCACCCGTCAAAACTACGTTTGGCATTTTATCCAAACCCAAATCATATACTTCTTGTGAATTTATGGGACCCACCAAAACCAATGTTTTATCTTTATGGTACTCCGCTACTTTTTTCAACAACGGATAATCCGTGCGAATTGGGTCAAGATTGCCCACAAAACCGATGATTTTACCTTTAATATGCGCCATTTCAGCGGGGCGTTCCATGTCTCGAAATGCCAAATCTTTGAAAATTGTATAATCAACCGCATTGTGCAAGATATGCGTATTGGGTTGATATTCTTTGAATTTTTTACACAAATTTGTAGAAGTCACAAGGGTAATATCAGACTCTTTTGCAGCTTCAATTTCTAAACGATAGCCATGACGAGCGACGTATTTTTCCGTTGCAATGTCATCAATACATTGGTAAATGCTCAATTTTGCACCCATTTCTTTTGGTAAAACAGGTAGGAAAAAAGGGTCATAACAGGTCATATAAATAAAGTC
>JAYTMW010000568.1:0-6669 GCA_043728105.1 Saprospiraceae bacterium
CAACGACTTATACATTTAGACAAAACTACTATTGGGCAATGGGTGACAATCGCCACAACTCGCAAGATTCTCGTGCGTGGGGTTATGTGCCAGAAGACCACATTGTAGGCAAGCCGTTGTTTATTTGGTTTTCATCAGGGCCTAATGGCATAAGGTGGAATCGTATTTTTACGTCGGCGAATAAGGATTAAAAAGACATTTTTGAGAAAAATACTGAGGGGGTAGTTCCGTTTGAATTGCGAAACTACCCCCTCAGTATTATCCTTTATCCTTGTGCTTATCTAATATTTTCACCACATTTTCAAGTGGTATTTTTAGTGCTTTTGCAATATTCTCTTTACTGACACCAATTTCATAGAACCCAATGACGGACTCAATTTGTGTTTCTTCTCTCGTTTCAGCTCGGGTTATTTCTTGGGTCTCTTTTTTAGTTTTTTCAATTATTTCTTTTGTATCAATTTCTATGGTATGATTGCGACTCGCAATGCTGTGTAAATGATTAAGATAAGCGTTGTAGGCCTTTCGGTCTTTTTCAGTTAATTTCATTTCATCTAATTTTTCATTTGCTTCTTTCAAGCCTTTTGCTGTAAATGTGTTCTTGATTTCCGCATTTTTGAGGAAGTAAACCCACTCATCTAAGGTATTATTGATTTTGTTTGTGAATTTTCCTATTTTTATGACCCAATATTCTGGGTATATCTCATAGACATTTGATTTTTTGTAGGCCTTCATTTGGGTATCAGAAAGACCTAAAATATCGCCTTTGTGGATACCTCTAAAAATGTTTGTACCATGATAAATATAGTCTTTTCCCTGCCCCAAGTCAAAGTAGGCAATCGTGATTGAAATTACTTTTTTGATATTGGCGTAAGCCTGACCTTCTTTAATGTGTTCAGCGATGGCTTTTGAAGCCCCAAATAACATTCGATGGAAATAGTCGTGTTCTTGGGTACTTTGTACTTCAATAATGATTAATTCTCCTTTTTGATTTTCGACAAGAATATCTACACGGTTGAATTTATCGTCCTCTGTTTCCTTGTTACTTTCACTTTCGAGGATTTGTTTTATTGTTACTTCGTTGCCCAGTAATTCTGACAGGAAACCTTCCAAAATATCAAAGTTGACTTTATGGCGGAGCATTTTTTTCATTGCCCAATCAAAACGTACTAATTTTTTACCCATGTTATGTTATATTTTTATACAAAAATACAGAAAAACTACGATTTCGGCTAAAAATCGTCTCTTTCTTTCAGCTTTTCTTGTTTTATTTTTTAATGTTGTTAGATAAAATTTATACATATTATCATTCAAAAAAAGCCCTTCGACATTACGGAGGTGCTTTTTTGTTTAAATGAATAACCCAAATTTCAAATAACACGCTACCTCAGTCGTCTAAAATGACAGGTGAGCATAACATTCATCGTTTATCATTCATAATTCATCATTATCATATATGAATTTTCTTTTCAAAATGGCGTGGCGAGATAGCCGCCGCAACCGTGGGCGTTTGTTGCTTTTTGTGTCGAGTATCATCGTGGGTATTGCTGCTTTGGTGGCGATAAATTCCTTCGGCGAAAACCTCCAACACGACATTGATAAACAAGCCAAAGAACTGCTCGGTGCGGATTTAGCGATTAACGGACTCAATGCGCCATCCCCCTCAGTATCGGGCATTTTAGACAGCATAAAAGGTGAGCGCACGACCATGATTTCGCTCCTTTCAATGGCCTATTTCCCCAAAAGCGAAGGCACTCGACCCGTGAATGTGAAGGCGGTGCGGGGGCAATATCCCTTTTATGGCTCGCTCACAACCGAACCTGAAAATATTGCTTCGAGCATCCGAAATGGTTATAATGCTTTGGTTGACAATACTTTACGCTTGCAATTTAATCTTAATTTGGGTGATACTATTCGAGTCGGTAACTTCGCTTATAACATCACGGGCTTCGTGCTGTCTGCGCCTGGTCGGGCGGGTATCAGCGCAAGTGTGGCCCCCTCAGTATTTTTGCCTTTGGAGTCGCTTGACTCTGCCAATTTGTTGCAAAGAGGCAGCCGTGTGGAGTATAGTTACCTTTATAAATTGACGGATAAAAGTAATATTACAACACTCGTGAAAGCCGTAAAACCTCGTTTGGATGAAGAAAAATATGGTATAGAAACGGTGGCAGATAGGCAACGCAACACGGGTCAATCTTTTAATCAATTGACCGATTTCTTGAATTTGGTGGGCTTTATTGCCTTGCTTTTGGGCTGTATTGGCGTGGCAAGTGCGGTCAATATTTACATAAAAGATAAGTTGCCGATAGTGGCGGTGCTACGCACGTTGGGCGCAAGTGGGCAACAAGCATTTTGGATTTATTTGATTCAAATAGCGTTCATGGGTTTGGGTGGTGCGTTGTTGGGTGCGCTGTTGGGTTCGTTGATTCAACGATTTTTGCCCATTGTTTTGAAAGATTTTTTACCGATTGAAAACGTGAGTAACGACCCCTCAGTATCCGCCATCGTTTCGGGTGTTTTGACGGGTTTGGGCGTGGCTTTATTATTCGCTTTTTTACCGCTTTTGAGCATCAGAAAGACCTCGCCTTTGCGCACTTTGCGCTCTGGTTTTGATGAAACGGCGGCGCAAAAAGACCCTTTGCGTTGGGTGGTTTATGCCTTAATTGCCTTGTTTATTTTGGGTTTCACGTACAATCAAACAGGTAATTTACGGAACAGTTTTATCTTCATTGGGGGCATTGGCGTGGCTTTGGGTTTGTTGACATTGACGGCTATGGGCTTGATGTATTCGGTTAAAAAGTTTTTTCCAAAAAAATGGAGTTACCCCGTTAGGCAAAGTATTGCTAATATGTATCGTCCTCAAAATCAAACACTTACGCTCATGGTGAGTATTGGTTTGGGTACGATGTTGATTTCGATTTTGATGCTCATACAGCAACTTTTGCTCAATCAAGTGACCTTTGCGGGCAGTGGGAATCAACCGAATATGATACTTTTTGACATTCAATCGCTACAACGAGACAGCGTGGCACAATTGGTTTTGAAAAATAAAATGCCACTCATTCAGCAAGTACCTGTCGTGACCATGCGGTTAGAAGAAATGGACGGTTTGACGAGGTTTCAATTTGTGAAAGATTCGACCAATGAGATTCCACGATTCGTTTTCAATCGGGAGTGGCGGGTGACGTTTAGAGACACTTTAATCAGTAGCGAAACGATGAAAGAAGGCAAATTACCGCCCGTGGGACGTATGCCCGATGGTACGGTGGGCATCACGGTTTCAGAAACGATTATTAGAGATATGAAGGCGGGTGTGGGTTCAAAACTGACGTTTAATGTGCAAGGGGCGATGATAAAAACGACGATTACGGGCATCCGCAACGTGGATTTTGGTCGAGTGCAGACCAATTTTTTAATTCTTTTTCCGTCGGGTGTTTTAGAAAATGCGCCGCAATTTCACGTGGTGGTTACGAGGGTGAACTCCACGGCGCAATCGGCTTCGTTTCAACGAGATTTGGTCAAAAGTTTTGCCAACGTGTCGGTGGTGGATTTAACGCAGATTTTGAAAACGGTGGATGAGGTGTTGACGAAAATCAGTTTTGTCATTCGTTTCATGGCTCTTTTCAGCATTTTGACAGGCTTGCTGGTACTCATCAGTTCGGTTTATTTATCCAAATTTCAACGCATTCGAGAGAGTGTTTTATTGAGAACGATAGGCGCAAATCGTCGTAACATATTGACAATCAATGGTTTAGAATATTTTTGGCTTGGTGGATTGGCTTCGCTCACGGGCGTGGGCTTGTCGCTCATAGCGGCGTGGGGTTTGGCGGCATTTGTTTTTAAAATTCCTTTCCACATCAACGTATGGTCGCTTTTAGTCACCCCCCTCAGTATTACGGTGCTGGTGGTTGCCATTGGGTTGCTTAATAGTCGGAAGGTGGTGAATGAGTCGCCTTTGGAGGTTCTGCGCCAAGAAATTTGATTTAGTGGGTAGTGAGAAAAAGGTAAAATTGGCGAGGTGATTTTAAGTCAAAGGTCATCAAATTAAAAAAGGTGCAGCGCACCGAGATATTTGTAGTAGTCGAATAAACCACGAATTTAAGGTGCAGCGCACCGAAATGGGTTTGGTTACGGTGCTCTGCACCTTTATATCGACATAAAGAAACTACTACAAATATCTCGGTGCTCTGCACCTTTTTTAATTTGACGACCTTAGATTTAAAGTAGTCTCTTCATTGTGTTTGAAAGAGACCCCCTCAGTATTTTTCAAAAAAACCTTTTTTTTCTACCGTATTCTCGTCACGCAAACACAAATTTTATCTATTTTATTTATTTTTAAATTATTATAAAAAAATAAATGTAAATCATTGAGAATGAGCAAGTTTGGCACAATATTGGATTATTTATTATTTATATATGGTGATAATAGAATAAAAACTATTTATTATTATATGAAAAATACAAAGTCACAATGTGTTGATAATCAAGTTTTTAAATCAATTGAAATGGTTGTTAATTTGAATCATCAATCAATAGAGCGATAACAAACTTATAATCTATTAAATTTTTAATTTATCTTAAAAAATTATCTCTGAAATATACTTTTGGCATGGTATTTGAAATATATTTAATATCAAAAGTATTACAGAAAGCTAACTTCTACATAACGATTTTTAAAAAATTCCTTAGTCATAGAAGTTTAAAAAGCCTTTCTTTTTTTGAAAGCAAAAAATAGTGAAAGGCTTTTTTTTTATTTACAAGAGAAAATTAATCGGCGACGATTATCAAGAATATTTAGTGTTTGTTCATAGTGTTTGTTTTTTGTTTTGTCCCTGTCACAACCTGACAGGGTTTTTTTATTTGGGGGAGGCCCCTCAGTATTTTTACAAAAAAAACGGTCAAAGCACCAAAGCTCTAACCGCTTTTTTTTGTTATAAAAAAATTCTAATCTAATAGTTTAGTTTCTAAAATCTCTTTGAATTTTTGCAAAATAGCTATTATTTGCAATAAATCTTGTCTATCAGTGCAATTATAGACTTGTGAAATACAGTAATTTTTTCCCTCCATCACATAAAACTCCCATTCTCTACCAAAAACAGTGCAGCCGTAAAGCGGTTTACCATTTTTATTTTTTTCTTGCGCAATCAAAAGAGCTTCTAACAATTGACCTGTTACATCGCCTTTGGGGTCTTTTACTTTTTTATATTCTTGAAAGTAAAAATAAGGCGTATCGGGTATTTCTAAAATACCTTTTGCAATCATCATATCCGCTTTTACCTTTAAAAAATTGTTTTCTACGGTCGCTTCGATAATACTTTCGTAGTAGGTTTTGTATCGGTCTGTTTCGCGCAAATGACCTAAACGCAAAATGAAAGCTATCAAGTTCATTTTGAGCATTTCTTCATTCCAACCACCTATTTTTTCACCTAAATCCTTGAAAGTATCTTCAAAAAGATATTGTTCTCCTTCGTTTAAAACAGCTTCACAATCCGTTAATTCTTGCATAAGTGGGTGCTTATGATTGCCCACCATGCGTTTAAGCGAAAACATTTTTATAAGTTCAGCTTCGTTATATTGCTTTACTTTCTTTGCCATAATTACATTAATTTCTTAACAAAGATAGATAAAAACACCCATAAATCCAATTTTAAACTGATTTCAGAGCAAAAAATGATTGGACTATAATTCTTGAATTTCCCATAATAGGCCCCTCAGTATTTTTGCGAAAAAACGGTCAAAGTCCCCAAAGACCATGACCGTTTTTTTACTTACTAATAACTCAATAACTCAATAACTCAATAACCTAATAACCTAATAACCTAATAACCTAATAACCTAATTCGCCATCTCCGACAAAAACTTCAAACGAATCAACTGCACTTCTTCGTAAGTCAATTCTTCGTCGTCCTCTTTCAAAGTTCGGAAAGCACCGTCGGTATCATCGCTTTCGGCTTTCATAAAATGCTCATAAATATCATCTTGCACGCCTTCGTCTATGACATCATCAATGCAATAATCCAGATTTAATTTCATGCCAGCGACGACAATTGAGTTCAATTCTTCCATCAAATCGTGGTAATTCATCTGATTTTGGCGAGCAATTTCCGCCAAAGGCACTTTTTTATCAATACCTTTTATAATCGCCACCTTCGTTTTCGATTGATTCGCCACTTGCTTAATCACGAAATCTTGCGGACGGTCTATCTCATTTTCTTCAACATATTTGGCAATCAATTCTAAGAAAGGCTTACCAAATTTTTGCGCTTTACCCGCCGAAACACCACTCACTTTACCCAATTCATCCATCGTAATCGGATATTGGGTTGCCATATCCTCCAAACTTGGGTCTTGGAAAATGACGTAAGGTGGCACATTTTTCTTCTTGCCTTCGCTCTTCCGAATGTCTTTGAGCATCCGCAAAAGGGTGTTGTCTAAGGCGGCAGGGCGGGCGTTCATTTCGTCTGGATCAACCTCAATATCATCGAAATTGTGGTTGAGCGTAATCAACATTTCCTTTGGTTTGGCTATAAAAGCTCTACCCGCATCCGTCAAATGCAACACGCCGTATTGTTCAACTTCTTTATAAATCAAGTCATTGAGCATCGCTGCACGTACCACGGAATGCCAAAAAACATCGTCTTTTCCTTTACCAATTGCAAAAAGTTCGTGTTT
>JAYTMW010000569.1:0-2995 GCA_043728105.1 Saprospiraceae bacterium
AGGGAAAGTGAGATAAGCCACCTCAAAACACAAACATCAACAATAGTAGAAGAGGGCGTGAAAACAGAGGCACGGGAGCGCAGTCAACATTTGAGAGAAGAAATAGATCAACACATTCAAGAAATTGATAAATGTATTGAATGGTTGCAAAATCAGTGACGATGGACGGAACAATTAACATTACGGTACTTATAGCTGGTCGCCCTTATCCTTTGAAAATCAAGGAAGGAGACGAGACCATTATCCGACGCATCGTTAAAGAGGTCAATGATAAAATTGTCCTTTTTCAGAGTACTTATCCGTCAAAAGATAAACAAGACCATTTTGCGATGGCCTTGTTGACGCTTTCGGTGGATTTGCACAAAGCCCAATCAGCAGCGAATCCTACACAATCAGCACCTGCCGAAGAAGCTAACCCACAACTGACCGATTCTCTTTCTCAAATTGATTTGCTCCTTTCTGATGCCTTGAAGTAGTGCTTATTTCTTTAAAATAAGTGTTATGCTCACTTCTTCAATAACGTGTAAGTTGTTGATTATCAACTTGTTATAACTATTAATAATATTTACTCACTGTTTTGCCTACGGCAAAAGGCGTGCTTGAAGGGAGTTTTTTTCGGATTGATTGGTTTTTTTTAAAGAAAAATTGAAAATTTTTCTTTAAAAAAAACCAATCAATCCATTTAGTCCTTCTCTATAAGTAGAGTGCCGAAGTGGAAGTTTTTTACCATAAAATTGAATTTTTTAGTTAAAATCATTATATAAACATACTCATTTTTAAAAGCACATTTAACAATAGTTCAATGATATGGATGCAATAGTATATATCTTAGGCGGTTTGGCAGGTGGCGGTTTGGTTGGCTGGTTGGCCGTGAAAAACACACTTGGCAAAGGCGCACAGGCAAAAATTGACGAGGCTAACAAGACGGCTGACTTGACAGTTCAAGAAGCCAAATTGACAGCAAAACGGGTCACGGATGAAGCGGAGAATAAGTCTCAATCGTTGGTTGATAAGGCGGAATTGAAAAATGAGCAAATCAAACAGCAAAAAATTCAAGAAGCACGGGAGAAATTCAATCAATTGAAAGGCGAGTTTGACAACCAAAAATCGCAACATTTGATGGACATGAAAGACCGTGAAGTGGATTTGGTTTCAAAGGAGAGCGCATTCAAAAATGAGCAAATCGCTTTAAAAAAGGCTTCCGACGACTTCAAAAAAGAGGTTTTGGAGCTTGAAAATCGTGAAGCTGAATTAGAAAGCATCCGTGAAAACCTCAGCAAGCAATTGTCGATTGTGGGCAAACGCAAAGAAGAATTGGATGCCGCTAACGAATTGCGCATCAAGGAATTGGAGCGTGTGGCGAGCCTTACGGAGCAACAAGCCAAAGACCAACTTTTGGAAGCGGTGCGTGGCAAGGCAGAAAACGAAGCGATGATTATCATGAAAGAGGCAATCTCGCAAGCGCAATTGAACGCCAACAAGGAAGCGAAAAAAATCGTTATTCAATCCATTCAACGCATGAGTGCGGAGTTTGCGATTGAGAATACGGTGTCGGTTTTCAACCTTGAAAGTGATGAAATGAAAGGTCAAATCATTGGTCGTGAAGGTCGTAATATCCGTGCTTTGGAGGCCGCTACGGGGGCTGAAATTATTGTGGATGACACGCCAGAAGCGATTGTAATTTCGTCTTTCGACCCTGTTCGTCGTGAAATTGCTCGATTAGCTTTGAAAAAATTGGTTACAGACGGTCGTATTCACCCTGCCCGTATTGAGGAGGTTGTTGCGAAAACGAAGAAACAATTGGAAGAGCAAATCGTGGAAATCGGTGAGCGTACAGTTATTGATTTAGACGTTCATGGTCTTGCACCCGAGTTGGTGCGCATGGTCGGACGTATGCGTTATCGCTCGTCTTATGGTCAAAACCTTTTGAAGCACTCCATTGAAACGGCCAATCTTTGCGGTTTGATGGCGGCCGAATTGGGCATGAATCCAAAGCAAATCAAGTTGGCAAAACGGGCAGGTTTACTCCACGATATTGGAAAAGTGCCTGATGAAGAATCTGAATTGTCACACGCTTTGTTGGGTATGAAGTTGTGTGAAAAGTTCAACGAACATGCTGCCGTCATCAACGCTGTTGGTGCGCACCATGATGAAATTGAGATGAATTCTATTATTTCGCCTATCGTTCAAGCATGTGATGCTATTTCTGGCGCACGCCCTGGCGCACGTCGTGAGATTTTGGAATCGTACCTAAAACGTATTGGTGAGTTGGAAGACATCGCATTGTCTTACGATGGTGTTCAGAAGGCTTACGCAATGCAAGCGGGTCGTGAGTTGCGTGTAATCGTAGAAAGTGATAAAGTAACCGACGAATTTGCCGATGACTTGTCGTTCATGATTTCACAAAAAATTCAAGACACGATGCAGTATCCTGGTCAAATTAAAGTGACCGTAATTAGAGAAAAGCGAGCCGTATCTTTTGCACGTTAAGGTGTTGGGTTTCGGACTCCTTCAATTAATATAAACACCTCAACGCCTTTCTGATTTTCGGGAAGGCGTTTTTTTATTTGGAAATACTGAGGGGGTGTCTTAATTTTGGACAAATTATTTAAACGCACATGAAACAAGCAAAATCACTCTCAATCCTTTTTATTATTCTCCAACTCAGCTTAACAAGTTGCAGCAATATCTTCATGAAAGCAGATGTGGGCAACACGCCCACCAATTGTTTCAATCTGATGTGGCAAAATATTGATGAACATTACTCCTTTTTTGATTACAAAAAAATTGATTGGAATGGTGTCAAAAATAAATATGCGCCAAAAGTGAATGATAAAATTTCGCAAGATTCGCTCTACAAAGTGCTGTCGGCAATGCTTTATGAACTGCGTGACGGTCACGTCAATCTTTCGACCACCACCGACCGAAGCCGCAACTGGTCATGGAAAGAAGACCATCCCGACAACTTCAATTCCAACTTTGTTTTTCGTAATTA
>JAYTMW010000570.1:0-2081 GCA_043728105.1 Saprospiraceae bacterium
TAGAAAAAATAGGCTATTGTTCTTCTATTAAAAGTGTTCCAAAATTTATTTTAGCATCTAACGTTTTTGAAGCGTTTTATTCTTGATGATTTTGGCACAAGTGTAATGTTTTGATTTTCAATAGTTTAGATGCGTACAAAACGATTTTAAAATATCTTCTGTTGCTTGTTCTTTTAAACTTTAACATTTGAAAAAAATAATTTTGATACTCACATAATAGAGACGCTTGCTTTGGGTTTGGTAACAGTTAAAGTATCGTTAATTGTTGGAGTGGCTTTGAGTTGAAAAAATAAAAAAGAGTCAAAATACCCCCTCAGTATTTTGACTCTTTTTTTGACTTTTTTTAATTTAATATAACCTATTGCGACACAATTTTCACCTGCTTGGTTTCAATATGCCCTTTATTATCACTAAGCCGTACAAAATAAAGTCCCGTTGAGAGGTTAGAAATATCAATTTCGGTTCGTTCAGAATCGTTTATATTTTGATTGAAAACAGCTTGACCTGTGAGGCTAAAAACGGTTATGTTTTTAAAATCGGTTGCGTGATCTACATAAAATTTTCCTATGCTTGGATTAGGATAAATCAGTGTTTTAACCTTTCCAGCGTGACTTTTTTCTACATAGACAGTAGCGGAATAACTGTATTTTCCATCAAAATCCACTTGTTTTAAGCGAAAATAGGCACTTTTTGAAAAATCATTATCTCTAAAATCATAGTCCTTTGAGACATTGCTGTTGCCCACGCCTTTTACAAAACCAATATTTTTAAAGACTGAACCATCCAAACTTTTTTCAATTTGAAAACCTTGATTATTGCTTTCAGAAGCGGTTTGCCAAGTGAGTGTTGATTGAAATTTATCAGTTTGAGTGGCGTTGAATTTTGTTAACTCAATCGGTAAACTGCCACCAGGATTACCTGATATTTCAATCCCCATTGCTGTCTCTACATTCACAAATGGTGTTGAGTAGGGTTTGTAGGGAAAAGTAGGCATCCCACCAAAGTTACCTTGAGTGTAAACGTATAATGCAGATGATGGGTCAACTAAATTACCATTGGTTGGTAAAGCCGAATATTGCCACAAATTATTAATATCTGCATTTGAAAACTGAACACCAATAAATAATTCCGAATATGATAGGGCATTTAAAGGAGGGGTCGTGTAAAGAGTACTTACCCCATTACCAATTGTTACATTTTGAGTTACAGTTGATGCTCCATTCGCATTAATCAATTGCGAACCTACTGCTGTTGCGGCAAAAGAGTTTTCGTTTTCGTAACCGACCCAAATAGTAACGTTTACTTGAGGTGCGCTGGGACGCCTTAAAATAGCTATCTTCAATTGCGAAATAGTAATGTTACTTTTGTTATCCATTATGATGGGACTAATAAAAATTTTTTCAAACGAAATTTTATTTTGATTGGCGGGATTATATCCTGATGTGCTGACGGGCAAGCTAAGGTCTAAGGCAGAATATAGCTGAGCATAGGTTGCAAAAGACAACAAAACAAAGGAAACGGTGGTTAATAGTTTAGTTATTCTCATCTTATACGGAGTTAATTTAGAAATTAATAAATAGGATTTTTATTATTTGTTATTAGTTGATAATCAATAGTTTATACGAAAAGAGTGATATTTTTTCGGTTCGACAATCTTAAAATCAATGTAAATTGCTTGAAGCTATCTATACCTACCCCTCAGTATTTTAGAGAATTTTTGTTAGGCCATAATCATTCTGCCATTAATAATGATAATGAACGTCTTGAGTGCATCAAGACAATAAAAAGGGAAGTTAATTGTTTTCATTTTAATAAAAATACGGATTAACAAGTAATATTTCTTGGTCAAAACACTTTATGATTTTAAATATATCCATTATAATCTTTTCAAATTTATACCTTTAAAATGAAAAGGCAAACTTTATTTTAACAGATTTTTTAAAATAGCCTTATTAAGTTACATAAAAAAAATAAAAAAATAAAATAAATAAAACATATAAAATCAACTAATCTCTCACTCTATTCAGCCCCATAGCCTTCAACATCCAATTAGGCAGCGGTTTTTCAGGCGCACGATTTTT
>JAYTMW010000571.1:0-1665 GCA_043728105.1 Saprospiraceae bacterium
ATAGCACGGGTGGGGTAGCGGTTATTGATTAGTTTGTAAGTAATTGATTCCCAATCAGTTATGCTGTTTTTTGCTAAATACATGGGTTCAATAATTACGCCTTCTTGAACCAAAAGTGTGGCATTGGGTGGCATAGAGGCAGGTCGAATACCACCTATTTCAGCATGGTGACATCGGTTGCAAACGTAGCCAATCAAGTCACCCCCCTCAGTCATGCTTCCAGCTTGATTAGAAATATTTTTGGCATTTTTATCGGCAAAATAAACACCTGTAATCAATGTCACGTCGGGCAGATGAGACCCCCCGTAGGCGGGATGATTGGTAATGATGGTGTCACCTTTTTCTATTTTTAGGTACTTCAAAACTTCCCTAACACACACGCCCAAGCTACCCAGATGCACGGGTATGTGGGGCGCATTGGCAATCAATTCGCCCTCGGCATCCAAAATGGCGCAACTGAAGTCGAGCCTTTCTTTTACGTTTACACTTAATGCGGTGCGTTGGAGCATTACACCCATGTTTTCGGCAATGGCAGTAAAACGATTGGTAAAGAGTTCTAAATCAAGTATTTGTGTATTATCATTTTTTGTAATCAGTGGTTTTTCTTTCTTTATTTTATGCAAAATGGCTGTATTATTTGTATCTATTTGATACGAAAAATCCGACTCAACGACGGTGGTACTGAATTTGTCTAAAACCAAAGAAAAGCCTTTTATACAAGCTCCTTCTTTTAATTCATCACGTAAAAAAACGGGAATGGCGGGTTGGTTTTTAGTTAAAAATGATTGTGTAAAATGATGTGGTTTTGGAAAATATGGTGCCAACGCTCCATCAAGCTGAAAGCCTGACTGAGGGGGTAAGGTTTTTATGTCTGGAATCTCCTTTTCAATTTCAAGTGTTTCGGACACGATTACTCGAATACTTTCAATTTCAATAGCTCTATTTTCGACCCAATGACCAAACGTTTTTTGATATTTTGATTTGAAATCTACTAAATAATTTTCACCAAAATTCACTTCAATTGCCGCATCTTGTCCCTTCAAACGGACATAAATTAGGGCTTTTTTTACTGCAATTTTTGTTCCTTTTCCAACCTCAATGCTCAATTTGTTGAGCGCATCTTTGGACAAGTCTTCAATGGCTTTTTCAAGTGTTTTATAAGTAATTTGATGAACGGTTTTTAAAATTTGTTTTTCACTAAAACGCTCCATCAAGGCTGTTGAAATGCCGAAAGCTGAGAGCAAACCTGCATATTGTGGGATGATAACTGATTGAATATCAAGTAGTTGTGCTAAATTGCAAGCGTGCAATCCGCCCGCTCCGCCGAATGTCAAAAGAGCATATTCTTTTGGATCGTAGCCTTTTGCGGTGGATATTTTTTTAATGGCTTCTGCCATGCGCTCGTCGGCAATTTTTAAGAACCCCCTCAGTATTTCTTCAATTTCTACTGTTTTTTTTGTCTTTTCAACTATTAAAAATTCTATTTGTTTTAACGCCTCATTTGCTTTTTCAATAAAGACAGGAATGCCGAATTGTGAAGCATCCAAACGACCCAAAAGTAGATGTACGTCCGTGATTGTGAGAGGCCCGCCCGCACCATAACACGCTGGCCCTGGCGAAGCGCCTGCACTCTGCGGCCCCACGCAAAGTTTGTAGCCGTCGAAA
>JAYTMW010000572.1:0-20986 GCA_043728105.1 Saprospiraceae bacterium
GAGGGCTTTTGACGGTGGTGGATGCGACCAATATTCACGCCGAGGGGCGCAAGCAACTTGTGCGTTTGGCGAAGCAATATCACTATGCGCCCGTCCTCATTGCGTTGGATGTGCCTATACGCACTTTGTTGGATAGACACCGCTTGCGTACCGACCGTTCTTTCTCTGAACGGGTGATTGAAAACCAACGTTTGGATTTCAAAAATGCCTTGCGTGGACGTGAATTGGCACGTGAGGGATTCAAAGAAACATTCATTTTGGGCGAGCGTCAAATGGATGATGCGGTCATTCAATTGACCATTCCGTTTAGCATAAAAAAAGAGGTAACGGGCCCGTTTGATGTTATAGGTGACGTGCATGGTTGCTTTGAGGAATTGCTTGATTTATTGCAAAAATTGGGCTATTTCGTAGAGAAAAACCCTGTTTTTGACAAAAATACTGAGGGGGTACCTACATCTAATCATCGAGATAAAATAGAAGAATCGTTAAATCAAAAGCCGTTTATCATCACAAATCCCGAAGGCAGAGTAGCCGTTTTTGTCGGCGATTTGGTGGATAGAGGCCCTAACTCACCCGATGTTTTGCGCTTAGTGATGCAGATGGTTGAGGAGCAAAAAGCATGGTGCGTAGTGGGCAATCACGACGACAAATTGAAGCGTTTTTTGGATGGAAAAGATGTGAAATTGCAACACGGTTTGGAGCAAACTGCCGAGCAATTGAAGACTGAAAGTGTCGGTTTTAAACAAAAAATAAGACGTTTTTTAGATAGATTAATCAGTCATTATGTTTTTGATGACGGCAAATTAGTGGTCGCACATGCGGGTTGCATCGAGGAAATGCAAGGACGTATTTCAGGTGCCGTGCGCTCGTTTTGCATGTACGGCGAGACATCGGGTGAGATTGATGAGTTCGGTTTGCCCGTGCGCTACAATTGGGCGGCAACTTACAAAGGCAAAGCAACCGTCATTTACGGACACACGCCCGTGCCGACTGCCGAGTGGCTCAACAACACGATGGACATTGACACAGGTTGCGTTTTTGGTGGAAAGTTGACGGCGTTTCGCTACCCAGAGCGTGAGGTCGTTTCGGTGGCAGCCCGCATGGAATATGCCGTGCCAAAACGCCCGTTAATACCGCCAACTTTGGTGAATGATAATTTGAACTTGCAACAAACGCACGATGATGTGTTGGATATTGAAGACATTTTATCGAAGCAAATCATTGAAACCCGTTTGCTCCGCAACATCATAATTCGTGAAGAAAATACGGCGGCGGCGTTGGAAACCATGTCTCGATTTGCGATGAATCCGAAGTGGTTGGTTTATCTGCCACCCACGATGTCACCGAGCGAAACGAGCGAATTGCCCGACTATTTGGAGCATCCACGAGAGGCTTTTGACTACTATCGCCGCATGGGTGTCGAGACCGTAATTTGTGAAGAAAAACACATGGGTTCAAGGGCAGTTGTCATCGTTTGCAAGGAAGAAAGCGTGGCAATCAAGCGTTTTGGCGTAGTAAACCCTACTTTTGGCACGTGTTACACCCGCACAGGAAGGCAATTTTTCACGGATGAAAATTTAGAAAATGCCTTTTTTGAACGTTTAAACAAGGCATTAACAGCGGCTAATTTTTGGGAAAAACACAACACCGATTGGGTCATTTTAGACTGCGAACTCATGCCATGGTCAGCCAAAGCGCAAGGGTTGATTCAGTCGCAATATGCCGCCACGGGTTCATCGGCAACCCATGCTTTGGAAGTTGTTTTGGAGAGTGTTTCTGAAACAAAAAAGCGTGGTATTGGCATCGAAAATTTGGAAAATAGTTATCAAAACAAGGCTGTTGCGATAGAGAAATTTGTCAAAAGTTATCAAAATTATTGCCGAGATACTGAGGGGTTGTCGGGTTGGGTGTTAGCACCGTTCCACATCCTCGCTACTGAGGGGGTGGCGCACACGGAAAGAAATCACTTGTGGCACATCGAAAACATCGCTGATTTTTGTCGTTTCGATACTGATTTATTGTTGGCAACGCCTTATAAAATTGTCAATTTAAAAAATGAAATTGAAGCCGCCGAAGCCGAAGAATGGTGGACAACCATGACTGAAAAAGGCGGCGAAGGCATGGTCGTAAAACCCTTAGATTTCATCGCCCGCAAAGCCAGTGGCGATTTGATTCAACCCGCCATAAAGTGCCGTGGGCGTGAATATTTGCGCATTATTTATGGTGCTGAATACACGTTGGAAAAAAATATTTTGCGCCTAAAAGAGCGTGGACTATCCAAAAAACGCAACATGGCTTTGCGTGAATTTGCCTTGGGTGTAGAGAGTTTAGAGCGTTTTGTAAGGCGTGAGCCACTACGCAAGGTGCATCAATGCGTGTTTGGGGTGTTGGCGATGGAGAGTGAGGAGGTTGATCCGAGGTTGTAAAATGCCCCATTTTGAAGCGTTTTTACTTCAAATTGGGGCAAAATACTGAGGGGGTAAAAACCTACAAAATTATCCATAGCTTTGCAAAAAAACGAATGTCTATTATCATCATTTTCAATAATAAAGACCCTAAACCGTGGGCGCAATGGTTACAGGAAAAGCTACCCAATACGCCCATTTCCATTTATCCCGAAGTCAAAAGTCCCGAAACTGTAACCTTTGCGGTGTGTTGGAAAGCCGATAAAAATGTGTTGCAAAACTTCCCTAATCTTGCTGTTATTCAGTCGGTTGGGGCTTCGATTGACCATATTACACGCAACCAAACGCTGCACGAAAACCAAATTATCACCCGCATTGTAGACGAAAATCTATCCAATGATATGTGGGAATTTGTGTTGGCAGCCGTGATGTCGAACCTCAAAAATCTGCCTTTATATGACGAGCAAAAAAAGCAAAAAAATTGGCAACAAACGGGATATGGTTTGATTAAAAAAACGACCATTTCTATCTTGGGGCTGGGGCAAATTGGGGCATTGGTGGCTGAAAAATTTGCCGCCCTCGGCTTTGTCGTTAAAGGTTGGTCAACATCTCCCAAAAATATACCCATCGTAACGTGTTATGCAGGCGAAAACGAACTAACACCTTTTTTAAACGATACCGATTTTTTAATCAATATCCTCCCACTCACCGCAGCTACTGAAAGCTTTATGAATAAAAACATCTTAAAACAGATAAAAAAAGGCGGTTTTTTGATAAATGTGGGTAGAGGAGAGCATTTAGTCGAGCAAGATTTGGTCGAGCTTTTAGAAGAAGAACATCTATCGGGTGCCTTGTTAGATGTGTTCAGAATAGAGCCGCTGCCACAAGACCATGTTTTTTGGACGCACCCTAAAATCCAAATTACGCCGCACGTAGCGAGCCTGACAAACGTGGATGCGGCAACGACACTCATTGCTGAAAATTATAAAAACCACGTATCGGGTAAGGCGTTGCAATATGTTGTTTCGCTTGAAAAAGGGTATTGAAAAAGCAAAAATACTGAGGGAGGTAAAAAAAACGCTTGATTATCTTGTTGATAATCAAGCGTTTTTACATTTTAGAAAGAGAGAAAAAGCTGTTTTAATTAAAGTGCCTTTCCACGCTCTAATTTTTCCATCAAACTTTGGATTAGTTTTTCGGTGTTGGCGCAGGCTCAACAACCGTTTTATGGGGTGTTCGGGTAGAAATCTTATCCACAATAAACCAACCTTGATCCGTTTTAATGAGATTGAAATAATCCGTGAACAATAGTTTTGATGTGCTAATTTCTACTTTCGCACTCCCAATATTGTTGGTTATATCAAGTGATACAATACGGGCTGAAAAATTTGGCGATTTTTCATGTTTTTTATAACCCACGAGATATTCAGATTTTGGAATTTCGGCAAACCCTTTTTCATTGAAAACCTTTAATTGCCAAGAAGGGTGAAACGTTTGACCCATTATGACAGAATCACCCGTTGCTACACCCTCAAAGTAGCGTTGAATGGTTTGTTCTACCAACTGCCAATCGCTTGGAGTGCTTGTTGTTTGAGCATCAAGCGTGAAGAGGTTTAGGCATAGACCTAAAAACAAGAATGTTTTTTTCATTTTTTTCATTTTTAAAATAAGTTTAAAATAGTTAACTCAATGCCTAAAAAAGGGCAAAATACTGAGGGGGGTAAGCCAATAGTTACTTCACATTATTTTTTATCCGCACCAATAGTCCGTTTTTATCATCCGTTAAAATATACAATTTCCCCATCGGGCTTTGAACGATTTTCCTTGCCCGAACTCGACTGTCAATGAATAATTCTTCGGCACTTTTCACTGTTTCACCTTCGACGGTCATGCGCCAAAGGCTGCCTTTTGACAAACCTGCCACCAAAAGACTGTTTTTCCATAAGGGAAATTCATCGCCTGTATAAAATGTCAAACCCGTTGGCGCAACTGTGTGTGACCAAGACCAAATAGGTTCAGTATAGACACTATCCTTCGTTTTTCGTGGATTATAGCCTTCAAATCGGTATTTCCCAGTCGTTTTTATGGGCCAGCCGTAGTTTGCACGGGGGTTTAGTACATTTATTTCATCACCTTGAATGGTGCCATGTTCACTAAACCATATTTTTTTAGACATTGGCTCAACCGTTAAACCTTGCGCTGCCCGAATGCCGATTGCGTATAAACCAGCCACGGCATTTTCGCCAAAATCGGGGTTGCCTTGCGGAATACTACCATCGGGATTGATGCAGTAAATTTTGCCCCGTGTATCTCGAACATCTTGGGCAATGGGTATTTCAGGTTCATCTTTTTCAGTAAAAAGCCTTTCACCAATCGTGATGTACAATTTGCCATCTTGCCCGAAAACCATACCGCCGCCATAATGATAACGGTCTGCCGAATAATGCGTGGCGAGCAAAAGGGTTTGCACTTGTTGCAACTCATTGTTCTCTAATTTACCCCGAATCACTTTGGTCGTTTTACCTTCTTGATTTTCCGTGGCGTAAGAGATATAAACCGATTTGTTTTGACTAAAATTTGGGTCTAATAAAACCTCAAAAATGCCCGAATTGTCGCCAAAATGATATGCCCCAATACTGTCCACAATATCCGCAGGAAAGCCTTTTATGGGTGTTTTTACCTTGGTTGTGAGGTTTATGCTTAATAAATCGCCTTCTTTTTCAGTAATTAACACGTTTTCTTCCGATAAAAAAGCGATACTCCACGGGCGTTTTAAGCCTTCTAAAATAACCTCTTTTTCAGGTTTGGGGACATTGGCAACGAGGGTTTTAAAAGGTGCATTTGTAGAGATTTTGTCCACAATAAACCAACCTTCGGACGTTTTCATGAGGTTGAAATAATCCGTAAATTTTAGGGTAGCGGTATTAATTTCCACTTTTGCCCCAGCAATTTTATTGTCGGTTATATCTACATACACAATATGCGTTGTCAAATTTTTATCCCTTTCACGGGGTTTAAAACGGCTCAAATAATCCAGTCGAGGGATGTCTATAAATTTGCCGTCTCTAAAATTTTTTAAGTGGCAAGTAATGTGCATAGCTTTACCAAGTTTGTTGGTATCGCCCGTTGCCCAACCATCGAAATACAATTGAATGGTGTTTTCAATCAATTGTCTATCCGTTGGCGGATTGGGTGTTTGAGCGTTGAGCGTAAAAAGGTAGAGGCATAGCCCTAAAAACAAAAGCACTTTTTTCATTTTTTTAAATTTAAAACACGGTTGAAACAGTGAAATACTGAGGGGGGTATTTGGAAAATCCCAACGTCGAAACGACTGTTTTAGGATGATGCAAATATCAGAACCATCAAGGACATGAGAGTTCAGATACTCGAAATAAGGAGTACGGATTTATAAAATTGGAGTAAAAAGGAGAAAATAGTCGTAAAATCTATGCTTTTACATGATTTTGTTGATACTGGGCGGGAGTCATACCTTTGGCTTTTTTAAACGCAGCAAAAAAAGTGGATTTAGAATTGAACCCAACTTCGGAGCTAATGCCTTCAATGGATAGATTGGTTTCAGATTTCAAGACATTACACGCTTCTTGGATGCGGTATTCATTGACAAATAAAGTGAAATTTTTACTCACCTGTTCATTCAAAAATTGAGACAGTTGATGCCCTGAAATCTGCATTTCTTGGGCTAAATCATGGAGTTTTAGATTCGGGTTTTTAAAAAGTTGTTTTTCGGACATCAAAATATCTAAGCGTTGCAACCATTCTTGCGTGTTTTCATCGCTTAATTTTTTAGGCGTTGTTCGATTTGTCGCTGAAAACAAGTCATCTGTTTTTTTACGATACATCAAAATGAAAAGCCCCAAATACAAGACGCTTGAAAAAGCAATAGCCCCACTGATGTAAAAAATACTGCAATATCCCACAATGTAGGTTAGGAAAATCAATAAAGTGCTCATAAAAATGCTGAAAATCCAAATATCGAAGGCTTTCAAATCGCTATAAGTGGACAGGGCTTTTTTGACAATATCTTTCAATAAAAGGCTTGAAAAGAATAGATAAACGCCCCATTGTGCATAAATAAGCGGTATGATGTGCTGCCGCCAAATGGTGGGATATTGGTGATAAGGCAAAATAATACCACCAATAACCATAATGCTCGTTAATATACCGATGTGAATTTTCCAAGAATTGGGCAGGGTTTTTACGTTGAAAACGCTCGATTTTATGAAAAAATAAAGGGCAGGACCAATAAAAAAACAAGCCGATAAACCCAATTGCAAATAAACTCTGGACATATCTTGGTGAAAATAATACATCACCGACTTACCCACTCGCAAACTCAAAGCAAGCAATAAAGCACCCAAAAAATAATTGGATAATTGTTTTTTTCGGATAAAAAAGAAGAAGTAACAGCTCAAAACCAAGCCATTAAATGCGCCCAATGCACCGAAAAAGAATAATAGCTGATTACCGAGACTCATATTGGATAAAGTAAATCGAAAATGTTTATTTTTTAAAGGCGTAAATATAGTAAAATTGCCTCGTTTAGAAATTGAAATGTTTGAAAAGGGAGAAAATACTGAGGGGGGTATCCCTTCAAATTTCCCCCAAATCATAAAAAATCTTTTTACCTTTTTCAAGCCCCAGTTTCACCATTTCATCCGCACCTTGTGAAGCCCCACCAATGCGCAAAACAGCATCGCAATAGCTTATCAAACGAATAGCAGACGGGTGAAAAATAGCACTAAAAATATCGTCGCCCACTTCAGTTGAACCCGCCGTTTCAATCAACGGCAAGGCAATCCACTCGCCGAGAACGGGCAAATGCCCCATTTCATAGACCAAAAGAGCCGTTTTTGCCATATTTTCTACATTTTGAGCTATTAGAGTAGGGTCATCATTTGTGCCTGAACGATAAGGTCCAGCAATTAAAATCATCATAATTTTTATATTAAATCGCTAAATGAAAGAAAATACGTAACAATTCATCGTTCATCATTTATAACCTGCCTTTGTCGGCAGACAGGTTCATCATTAATGTATAAGGTTATTGATTTGGGCATATTGCAAAAGCATAATCGTTTTAGCATCCCTAATTTCACCCGTTTTTATCATGTTCAAAGCAGCTTGAAAATCCAATTCTAAAACATCAATTTCTTCCTCTCCTTCCAAGCCACCCCCCTCAGTAATTTTCTGATTTTTATCATATTTGGCGACAAAAAAGTAGAGTATTTCAGTCACCGAGCCAGGCGACATATAGACTTCAAATACTTTTTCGACATCATTTAAGTGATAGCCCGTTTCTTCCTGCGTCTCTTTTTTGATACAATCTTCTGCATTGTCAGCATCCAACAAACCTGCACAGGCTTCAATCAACACACCTGTTTCGTTGCCGTTCAGATAAGTAGGCATTCTGAATTGGCGGGTCAAAATCACTGTTTTTTTTTGATTGTTGTAGAGTAAAATGACAGCACCGTTGCCTCTATCATATGCTTCACGGCTTTGGGTTTGCCAAGAGCCATCTTTTTGCAAAAAATCAAAGGTCACTTTGCGCAGTGTGTACCAATTATCAGACAACACTTCTGTTTTAATATTTCTAATTTTTGGATTCATCGTAAAAAAGTAGTCGGTAAGTTTATTTCCCGCTTATCTTAAAATTTGATTGAAAATGATTATTTTTGATTGTTTAATTATAGTATCGAGATTTATTCCCCTTTTTTCTCGAAAAAAACCAAGTTTTAGGTCACGATATAAATGATTAAATTTGATTGTTTATGATTATTTTTGAACAAAAATAAGATAAAGAAAATGAAGTTCCAAATCAGAAAGCAAAAAATATTAGACACCTTGGAAGAAGTGGGTCATAGCGATGTAAAAGACTTAGCTCAAATGCTTGATACGTCCGAAATAACAGTACGTAGAGATTTGACTTTGCTTGCAGAAGACGGTCTCCTCATACGTACACATGGGGGAGCAATGAAGGCAAGCCTCACACAAAAGCCCATGGGTTTTTTACAAAAGTCATTAATCAATTTTGAACAAAAAGATGCCATTTGTAAGATAGCCGCCAGCTTTATAAAAGAAGGTGATGTCGTTTTTTTGGATTGTGGTAGCACTGTTTTCAGAATGTGTCCATTGATACGAAATATGAAAATAAAAGTCGTAACTAATTCATTACCAATTGTTTATGAACTAATGGGTTCATCCGTTAGCCTCAATTTCGCAGGTGGAGAGATTGATGCGGAACGACAAGCGGCACATGGAAAAATAGCTGTTAAGCATTTTAAAAACTATATAGCTGATAAAGCTTTTGTAGGTATAGATGGCATTTCTTTGAAAAATGGACTTAGTGCATCAAGCGAAAAAGAAGCGGAAATAACAACGGCTTTGGCTCAAAATGCCCGTGAAACCTACTTCCTCTGCGACTCCAGCAAGTTGGAAAAAGACCGCTATTTACCTTTTGCACCAATTAGTTTTGTGCAAAATTTAATCACCGATTCATTGATGCCTAAGGCTTTGGTTAAGCAATATCAGGCGGCAGGAGTTAGCGTTTTTAAGTAAGAAGGTACATTTTTTATTGAAAAAAATTGTTGCGACCCCTCAGTATTTCCTTGAAAACCTAACCCTTTTAGCGTATAATTATCAGAAAAGTCGTCTAACAATTGCTTTACCAATCAATTGCCAGTAGTTTTATGTTGTTTTTAATAATTTTTTTAAGAATATTATAATTACAAATACTATGAGCAAAACAATTACACTTATCTATTTATGTCTTTTTTGTAAGGTTACCCTTTTTTCTCAAATTGATCCATTCAGTGATTTCAAAAAAAAAGTAGCAACTGAAAGAAGCACCAACGTTTACTTTGCTGCAATTGCTGATTCAATTGACATTTTGACTCAATTCGATGCTACTTGCAATCCATTGAAAACGATAAAATCTAAATGAACTTTTCGAGAAAAAAAACTCTTTTATCAAGAAAAAGATTCCTTCGGCTACACAATGGTCGGCAACGTTTTAAAACCCGAATCTAAAACTTTTTCAGTTTGGCATTTCGACAAACAAGAGTGGGTAGGTCAAACTCGTCACACATTCAGTTATCCTAACAACAGTCCCGCATTCGTGGAAAGAATAACAAGTTCTTTTGATACACTAAAACGGCAATGGGTTAAGCGGACAGCGGAGAGTTTTTTGTTGGATAAAAAAGGCAATACGCTTGCTTATGAAAATTACGACCCATTTAGTACATCAAAAAAATTGCTCCATAAAATTACTTATGAATACGCTTCTTGGGGAGCTTTAACCTTTTTCAAAAGCGAAAGACCTTCTAACGGCGACTGGCGAATTGATAGCATCAAAACAATCTCTTATGACACATATCGTAATAGGACTGCCTCAATTTTTACGACTTATGCCTATGATAAATTAGATAATCAAATGAGTGAAAACATACAAAAGGATACTGTCTTTAATAATTATAAGAATGGACTTTTAACTTACAGGAAAATAGCGGATAAGTCTCCTTTAATAGATTCTTTTTTCTATGATAATCAAAACGTAATGATACTCACAAAAAGTTTTACCACTGATTTGTTTGGTAACATTGACACGAGTAAAGTTAACATCGCATATTTTGATAATTTAAATGGTAAAAGTCTAATAGATAAAAAAGTGTACAAAAGAATTATAAAAGTGCATAATACAACAACAAATAGAGATACCAGTTATTGGGTTATTAGTTTTTCAGAACTTTATACACTAAATGCGCTTAATCAAATATCTTCTGTTCGATTTGTCGCTTCTGACCCTCAGTATGATTATTCGACACTTTATTCAAAGGTTATGTACAAATATTGTGGAGATATTAGTTTGCCTTCAAACGAAATTTATGAAAATTTAGCTTTCACCATAAGCCCAAACCCTACGAATCAGACTTTATTTGTCAAACTTGAGGCACAAAATGACTATAAAAGCTCCATTCAAATCATTGATATATTGGGTAATACTTTAAAATGGATAAGCCTCGAAAATGGTGATGTAAAGCAAATTGATGTATCAGATTTTGCATCGGGTATCTATTTTTTGAAAGTTCAAATGGGGAATAAAGTAGGGGTGAAGAAATTTGTGGTGAATCGTTGATGGCCCCCTCAGTATTTCAACACTTTTTCGTACTTTTACCTTAATTTTTTATCCAAATAAAATTTAGCTAAAAGTGAGAAACTTACTAATCGTTGTCCTAACCCTCATCTTGTTTTCCCCCAAAACAAAAGCCCAATCCAAAGAAGACATTTGGGTTAATGAAACCTATAATGCCATGAGCGATACCCAACGCTTGGGTCAATTGTTCATGATTCGGGCACATTCAAACCTCGGATCAGACCACGTGGCGCAGGTGGAAGAACTGATAAAAAAATATCATGTAGGCGCATTGTGCTTTTTTCAAGGCACGCCCGAAAAGCAAGCGGAATTGACCAATCGCTACCAAACATTGACGAAATTACCGTTATTGATTGCCATGGATGCTGAATGGGGTTTGAGTATGCGCCTAAAAGAAACGTGTATCACATATCCGAAACAGATGATGTTAGGGGCGATTCAAGACAATGCACTGATTTATCGCTTCGGTGCAACGGTGGCAAAAGAACTTCGCCGCTTGGGTGTGCATTGCAATTTTGCACCCGCTATTGATGTGAATAACAACTCGAAAAACCCCGTTATCAATGAGCGGAGTTTTGGCGAAAACAAACTTAATGTGGCGGCAAAAGGCTTTATGTACATGCTCGGAATGCAGGACAATAATGTAATGGCTTGCGCCAAACACTTCCCAGGGCATGGCGATACGGATGTGGATTCTCACGCTGATTTGCCCGTCATTCCACACGATATGGCTCGATTGAATGCCTTGGAATTGATGCCTTTTCGGGTGTTGAGCCAATACGGTATTGGGTCTTTTATGGTGGCGCATTTGTCTGTTCCTGCCATTGATAATACGCCTAATTTGCCCACTTCCCTTAGCACAAAGGCTGTAAGAGATTTGTTAAGAGTAAAAATGGGCTTCGATGGCATCATTTTCACCGACGGTTTGGAGATGAAAGGTGTGACAAAAAACTTCCAAGCGGGCGAAGTTTCAGCCAAAGCCATTGAGGCAGGTTGCGATATGTTGTGTCTGCCCGAAAGCACGCCTGATGCTTTTGATATGATAAAAAAATATATTGCCGAAGGTAAAATAGACACCAACGAAGTGGCTCGCAGCGTGAAGCGTATTTTGAGAGGCAAATATCGTTTGGGATTGACGACCCCTCAGTCTGTTGACCTCCAAAACTTGCGTGAAGATGTCAATAGTTATGAAAGTAAAATGTTGAAAAAAGAGTTGATACAAAATGCACTCACACTCGTGCGGGGCGAAGAAAGTCTATTGCCGTTCAAATCTTATATGCCCGATAGCATGGCGACATTGAGCATTGGCTCAAACCGTCTTTCGCCGTTTCAATATACCTTGAATAACTACGGTTTGTTCAACCAATTTAATGTGACGAGAGATATTAGCGACAGTAGAAAAAAGGAATTATTGGATTATTTTTCAAAAAAGAAAATCGTAATTGTCGGTTTGCACGATATGAAACCAAAATCTACCGACGATTTTAACTTAACTCAAATCGAAAAGGACTTTTTAACGGAGTTGAATAAGGTGACAAAAGTCGTTTTAGTGGTGTTTGGCAATCCTTATTCTTTGAAATATTTTGATGATATTCCTAACCTTATTTGTGCTTTCAATGAAGACCGCATGACGCAAGAAATAGCCGCCGAAGGCTTATTTGGCTTGTTTGATTTTAAAGGAAAACTACCCGTCACGGCATCCGAAAAAGCCAAAAGTGGTTATGGTTTGTCAACAAAAAAAATAACTACTAAACGCTTAGAATGGAACTTGGATATACCTGAAGCCGTGGGTTTGAATAGTAAAACCTTGTCAAAAATAGATACTATTGCCAACGAATTAATAGCGGCAGGAGCGGCTCCGGGTTGTCAAGTTTTGGTGGCAAAAGACGGTCAAGTGGTGTATCACAAAGCCTTCGGGCATCACACGTATGAGAAATTGCAGGAGGTGACGACGGAGGATATGTATGATATGGCATCCATCACAAAATGCGCTGCGACGACCGTCAGTTTGATGAAATTGTACGACGAAGGCAAGCTCGATTTGAACCAACCGATGTCAAAATACCTCCCAATACTGAGGGGGTCGAATAAGGAAAATTTATTGTTGAAAGACGTGCTGATTCACCAAGCGGGGCTATTGGCATGGATTGCTTTTTATAAATCTACCTTGGATTCTGTAGTAGAAGAGGGCAAAAAACGCTTTTTCCCTTCAACAAAATACTATTCTAACACGCAATCCACTGATTTTTCGGTTGAGGTGGGTAAAGGTTTTTTTATGAAAAATGAATTGGTAGATGATGTGAAAAAACAAATTGCAGACTCTAAGTTGAGGGAAAACAGAAACTATGTCTATTCCGATTTAGGGCTTATTTTGATGACAGATTTGGTTAAAAATATCAGTAAAAAATCGTTGGATGTGTTTGCGAAAGAGACTTTTTACACACCCCTCAGTATGAGCCACACTATGTTTAATCCGTTGCGCAAATTTGATGAATCCATGATAGCACCCACGGAAGAAGACAGTTACTATCGGATGCAACGTCTTCGTGGGCACGTACATGACATGGCGGCGGCGATGCTCGGTGGCGTGAGCGGTCACGCAGGGCTTTTTTCAAATGCCAATGATTTGGCGGTGCTTTTACAAATGCTTTTGAACAAAGGTGAATACAACGGTATCCGTTTTTTCAAGCCTGAAACGGTAGCTCTTTTCACCCAAAGACAAGGGGGCAGCTCCCGCCGTGGCTACGGTTGGGACATGAAAGAATTGGATGCCAAAAAGACCGCAAACATGAGCCCAAACGCCTCTGCCAACACTTACGGACACACGGGTTTTACAGGCAATGCTTTCTACGCCGACCCTGATCATAATTTGATTTATGTCTTTCTTTCCAACCGTACTTATCCTTATATGAATAACAATAAATTGATTAGTGGGGATTATCGTCCGAGGATTCAGACGGTGATTTATGAGGCGATGAGGAAGTGACTTTTTATTACTCTTCCCTCAAACCTTCTTACCTTTATCCTGTTTAAAAAAAGAATAAAATAAAAACATGGATAAATATTTTCACATAGCCACGGACGCTTATGCCAACTATTGGCATTTTTTCTACGATGCCGTCTTGCATCCGCATTGGCACAACTATTTTTATTGGCTCGTGGGTGCTTCGGTGGTGATTTATGGGCTTGAATTAATGTTTCCGTGGCGCAAAAATCAGCCGTTGATTCGGGAGAATTTTTGGATAGATATTTTTTATTTATTTTGGAATTATTTCCTCTTTTCCCTCGTGGTTTACAATGCCCTTTCGAGCGTTTTTGTCACGCTTTTCAATGATTTTTTAGGGCTTTTTGGCGTAACGAACCTCATGGCTTTATACGTGGGCAACTTGCCTACGTGGGTGCAATTGCTCATTATTTTTGTGCTGCGTGATTTTATGCAGTGGAATATTCACCGTTTGTTGCACCACACGCCGTGGATGTGGGAATTTCATAAGGTGCATCACAGCACCGAGGTTATGGGGTTTGCGGCTTTGATGCGGTATCATTTTATGGAGACTATTTTTTATCGGAGCTTAGAATATTTGCCTTTGGCGATGATGGGTTTTGGCATCAGCGATTTTTTTATTGTGCATATTTTTACTTTGGTATTGGGTCAATTGGGTCATGCAAATCTCCACATCAAGGCGGGGCCAGTTAAATATATTTTAAATAATCCTCAAATGCACTTGTGGCACCACGCTAAACACTTCCCTGCGTCTCATCCACGTGGTTTTAATTTTGGCATTTCTCTCAGCGTTTGGGATTATCTTTTCAAAACCAATTATCAACCTTATGATGATGCGGATTTGCCCGTGGGCTTACCCGATGGCGACAAATTGCCCCACGATTTTATTGGTCAAACTTTACAGCCTTTTAGAAAAATTTTTGGATTTAAAAAGTAAATTGAGTTATTGATTATTGAGTTATTAGCTTATTTTACGACGCAATAACCGAATAACTTAATAACCAATGACCCCCTCAGTATTTTTAGGTAACTAACTTTATTTCATCATTTAACCAAACAATTACTATGAGAAAAACAATACTCGCCTCGTGTATCGTATTGATTATCAACGTTTTATGCGCACAAAAAAAATATGAAGCCAATTGGGCTTCCATTGATTCTCGCCCCGTGCCGACTTGGTTTGAAGATGCCAAATTTGGTATTTTTATTCATTGGGGACTTTTTTCTGTACCCGGTTGGGGGCCAACCATAAAGGATAGCGTGGGCATTTATGAACGGTATGCGGAATGGTATTGGAAAGGCATTACTGATAAAAATAGAAAAAGTTATCCCGCTTTTAGGCGTTTTCACGATAAAACTTATGGCAAAGATTTTCAATATCAAGATTTTGCGAAAGACTTTAAATGCGAGCTTTTCGACCCTGCCGATTGGGCCAATGTATTCAACAATGCGGGGGCGAAGTATGTGGTTTTAACCTCAAAACACCACGAAGGTTTTACGATGTGGCCTTCCAAAGAATCTTGGAATTGGAATGCCGTTGACCTCAATCCACACCGAGATTTGGCAGGTGATTTGATGAAAGCGGTAAAAGGAAAAGGGCTTAAAATGGGTTATTATTACTCACTTTATGAATGGTTTAGTCCACTTTATAAAGAAAATGTGGATAAATATGTGGATGAACACATGCTTCCGCAAATGAAAGATTTGGTAAACACCTACAAACCTGATGTCGTTTGGACGGACGGCGAGTGGGATTATCCGTCTGAAAAATGGCGTAGTACAGAGTTTTTAGCATGGCTTTATAATGAGTCACCAGTCAAAAATGATGTGGTTGTGAACGACCGTTGGGGCAAAGAAACCCGTGGCAAACACGGCGGCTTTTTTACTACTGAATATGATTTAGTACATGAATCAACGGCTGCGGGAACGGAGATAAATCACCCGTGGGAGGAGTGCCGTGGCATCGGTTCGTCGTTTGGTGTGAGCCGCAATGAAATGCTCGATGACTACTCCACTTCTGAACAATTGGTGCATATTTTAGTGAATAAAGTTGCCCGTGGTGGCAATCTTCTGTTGAATATTGGCCCCAATCCCGATGGCACAATTCCTGTCATCATGCAGCAACGTTTGCGTGACATGGGCAATTGGTTGCGGGTGAATGGTGATGCAATTTACAACACCCGAAAGTGGGTAAATGCACCCAAAGTAACTGCCGATACGAAGCTTTATTTTACGACAAAAGGAAAGGATATTTACGCCATTGTTACGAAATGGAGTGATGTATCATTTGATATTTCTAATATATCTAAGTCGTTGAAAGTGAGCATGTTAGGCTATAATGGGTCTGTGAAAACGGTTTTGAAAAATGGTAAATTGACCATTACGCCGCCAACGCTTTCACCCGCTACGAATCCTTGTTCTCATGCTTGGGTTTATAAAATTGAAGGGGCTTTGTAGCCTTTTGTAGCGGCGGTTTCAACCGCCGAATCGTCGTATTCGGCGGTTGAAACCGCCGCTACAAAAGGCTTTTATACAACGCAATCCATTGATTACCAATCTCTTTTTCGTCAAACTTTTTCACGTAATCCCACCCCCTCAGTATCATGCGTTCTCGGAGGGCATTATCGGTCGTCAAGTTACAAATAGCCGTGCCAATGTCCGTTGAACTATGCGGATTGACGTAGAGAGTGTCTTGTCCACCTGCCTCCGCAAAGCATCCGCCCTCGCTCGTGATGACGGGGCAACCACTCCACATTGCCTCGATGATGGGGATGCCAAAACCTTCAAAAAAAGACGGATAAACCAACGCCAAAGCATTTTTATAGATGTAGGGAAAATCCTCAAAATCAAGGTTTTGCATCATAAAAATGCGGTTTTCTAACTTGTTTTTGCGCATAAAGGCAATACATTCATCAAAATATTTCCCTTTTCCGTTGCCTATTATGACCAATTTTATGAGGTCGCTTATTGCCCCTTCTTCGGCAAAAACTTTTAACAGACCCAACAGATTTTTGCGCTCGTTGATGGTGCCAACGTACAAAAGGTAGTTATTGGGTAATTTATATTTTTGAATAAAATAATTTGACCCCAATTTCGATGTATTCGACCATCTAAATTGTGGATGACACGATTGATAAATAACCTTTATTTTTGACTCATTTATTTTATAAAAATTGATAATATCACGCTTTGTTTGCTCACTGATGGCAACGACCACATCCGCTTTTTCACAAGCACTTTTGAATTTCCAACTGTACATTTTTCTATCAAAAAAAGGATAGTATTGCGGGTAGCGTTCATGTATCAAATCATGGATGGTTACAACCGTTTTTACGTCCTTTGGCAAGCTCATTGGCAACTCGCCCGAAAGCCCGTGAAACAATTGAATATCAGCCTTTTGTACATTGTTTTTTATGAAATATGAACGCCAAAGTGCGCCTATTTTTTTGTTAAAACCTTCGGGAAAATGTGCCGAAATTATACTCGCAGGAGGCCCCTCAGTATTTTGACCTTTTTTAGTATTTTCTTGCGTAAAATCTTCATAAATAGAGTCATCTTTTTTTGGTGAAAAAAGGTGATATTCATTTTCGGGATGATACTTAGACAAGGTATCAATCAGCGTGCGGCTGTAATTGCCTAAGCCTGTTTTATTGTTGAAAAAACGTTTTGCGTCGTAGCCGATTCTCATTGTATAAATTGTTTATATACTCGTTTGAAATTGGTTTTGGGATTTTTGTAGCGGCTGATTATCTGACCTATGCCATTAAAAATATCTATCATCTTGAAACCACCGATTAAAATCGGTGGTTTCAAGATGATAGATGTTTTTAATCGCATAAGTCGGATAATCAGCCACTACAAAAATTCTAAACTTAATTTCCGTTCTGTATATTGTAGTATTGTTAACACCACAACAATACAACAATTCAACAATACAACCATACAGCAATACAATATTTTAGAAGTTTAATCCAAAAGTCAAGTGTTTTTATCTAAAAAAATGAAGTATTGAAGCAAACATTCTTTACTTCGCAGAATATGAATTTTAAAATAACCGACATAAAAAAGCTGTTGACAAAACGGGTGGTTTATCACATCTCGTTTTGGTTCACGCTCTTGTGCATCCTCACTTTTTGGGAGATGCAGACGAGTGATGGACGCTTTTGGCATTCTTTCTCGAATGAGGTTGTGAATGTGCTGTTTTATGTTTTTATATATTATATCAATTCCGAATATCTTATCCCTCAGTATTTGGCTAAAAATAAATTGTGGAGTTATTTGGGTTTGTTAATCGCTTCGGCGTTTATTTTGACACCGATTAAAGTGTTTATTCTGTTTCAAAAATTCAGTAATTTTCCGATTGACCAAGCCTATATTCAAGAGCATCAGCCATCGTATTATTTGCTCTCGCTTTTCACGGCGGGTGTTTCTACCGTTGTGAAAATTACGTCCGATTGGGCCAAACAAACCCGTGTGCAACAGGAACTCGAAACCCGCACAATGCAAACGGAACTGAACTTTTTGAAATCGCAAATCAACCCGCATTTTTTGTTCAATACCCTCAATAGTCTTTATGCCTTGACCTTGAAAAAAAGCGATGCGGCACCCGAAGTGGTCATAAAACTCTCGGAAATGATGCGTTATATGTTATACGAGTGCAACGAACCGCTTGTACCCCTCAGTAAAGAGGTGGCTTATATTAGAAATTATTTGGATTTGGAGAAGTTGCGGCATAAAAATATGGACATCAAATTTGACGTGGAAGGTGTGATGAATGACATGAATGTTGCGCCCTTAATTTTTATTGCATTCATCGAAAATGCCTTCAAACATGGGGCGAGTAATGCCATTGCGCCTGGATTTGTGCAGATACATATATTGATTGAAAACAACGAGGTGAATATGTACGTTGAAAACTCGAAAGCGGAAAAACAACCGATGATGGAACATAAACGCAGCGGCGGCATCGGTTTGGTAAATGTGAAAAGGCGTTTGGATATTCTCTATCCGAAGCTCTATCAATTGGATATTTATGACAATCCGAATACTTATGGTGTGAATCTTTGGATGAAATTGGATATAGTGGCGGAAAATGTGACCCCCTCAGTATTGAAGGGTAAAAAAGCGGCTTGAAGTGTGGCGGCGAACTTGCCTCTTTGGGCAGACAGGTTTATTGCCTAATGAGTAAGCATATTGAGCATATTGGATATTTTTTTTTAGGGAAATAAGAAAGAGGTAGTTTCCTCCCAGCTTCGATTAAACATTTCGTATAATTGGAAGTTTTTGGGGTTTGTGCATTGGTTTGGGGTTTGTTAGACGCAAACATTGCGGCTCTACGGGAGATGCGTTCTTTGATTCTAATATGCTGAACATGAAAAACGAGCCTCCGTAGAGATGCTAAACCAACGCACAAAACCAAAAGTCTTATGCTTACTTGAAATGTTTAATCGAAGCTGGGAGGAAACTACCTCTTTCTTATTTTTATAAAAAAAATATCTAACTATGTAACGAGTAAAAATAACATGGTCATAATTCCAACGGGTTTCAACCCATTGTGCTTGGTATTCAATGAGTTAAAACTCATTGGATTTTAAACTACACCAACTTATTTTTTACTCTTTACTATGCGTATTGATGTGATGTTTTGAAAAGAAGATAGATGTGTTTTGTGGTTTGACCTTGCCCACCGATTAAAATCGGTGGTTTCAAGATGATAGATGTTTTAATCAATCAGGTTGGATTTACCCGCTTATTGTAACGTAAAACGTTGATAATCAATTATTTATAAAATATTCGGCAGATAAATCAGCCGCTACAAACTAACAATAAAACAATTTGAAAAATGAATGTAATCATAGTAGATGACGAACCTTTGGCATTAGATGTCATTGAAACATACATCGAGCGGATGCCCGAATTGAACATTGTGGCACGCTGCAACAATGCCTTCGAAGCCAACGACGCTTTGAAAAATCACGAGGTGGACTTGATGTTTTTGGATATTCAGATGCCGCAACTGACGGGTATTGAGTTTTTGAAAACCCTCACGAAGCCGCCGATGGTCATTTTCACGACCGCTTATCCGAACCATGCGCTCGAAGGTTTTGAGCTCAATGCGCTCGATTATTTACTGAAACCCATTTCGATGGATCGGTTTATGAAAGCCGTTAACAAAGCCACGGAGCAATATCAGTTACATAATAAGGAGGCGGTGCAACCCGTAGCCAACGAAGATGCGGTGATGATTGGCTCGACGCAGATAAAAGATGATTATATTTTTGTTAAAAGTGATAAGAAACTCATTCGAGTAAAATTTGCGGACGTGCTTTACATCGAGGGCTTGAAAGATTACGTTATTATTCGTTTAGAAGCAGGTCGAGTTATCTCTTTGCAGACCATGAAAAGCCTTGAAGACAAGTTGCCGTTTGGGCAGTTTGTGCGCATTCATCGCTCGTATATTGTGTCCATGAATCAGATTCACGCTATCGTGGGCAACATGGTGGAAGTGATGGAAAAAGGTCAACCGAAGCACTTGCCGATTGGTAAAAACTACCGAGATGAGTTGTTGGAAATGATTGAAAAACATAAATTGTGATAAGCAATGTTAAGTTGTTTGATATTAGGTTTCTCTATCTGAAAACCAAATTTTTAGTACCCCCTCAGTATTTTTACCAAACAAGACAATTTTTTTTATTTTTTTTTAGAATAAACATCCCTACAAAACTGAACAGTGTTTTAGCGTAAGATTTTGATTATCAAATTTTTATACAGATAAATTATTTTGTATAATATATAAATAAATTTGAAAAAGATTTGTGAATGATTGGAATTTCAGACAATTCATTACATTTGTGGAGGTCAATTTTAAATTAAAGTATGAAAAGATTTGAACAAGACTTTAATGAAAAGTCGCAAGAGGACATTGAAAGAGATGCGAAACGCTTTGAAAGTGTTTACAGCAAAAAGGTTCGTGCGGGAAAACGCCGAACATACTTTTTCGACGTGAGAAGAACACGTGGTGAAGATTTTTATCTGACGCTCACGGAAAGCACTAAGCGCATCAACGGCGGCTACGAGCGTCACAAAGTTTTCTTGTATAAAGAAGATTTTAACCGCTTTGTGGAAACCCTCAGCGAAGTGGTTGAGCATATCAAAACGGAGTTAATGCCTCAGTATGATTACGACGAGTTTGCTCGCCGTCAAGATGAGTATGAAAAACGTATTGCGCTCGAAGCTGAAATGGCGGAGCGAGGCGAAATCCTCGAAGCATCCGATGCCAACGACGATGACCCCGAATTTGATAAAGTGGTTGATAATACGCCTAAGGAAGTTGCACCGCCACCCGTGGTTAAGGCAATTTTCCGTAGTAAAGGTGATGACGATGAAGGTGATATGAGTTGGTAATTA
>JAYTMW010000573.1:0-2097 GCA_043728105.1 Saprospiraceae bacterium
CAATTCCGTATATGACCAAATAGAACCACAGATGCCACAGATTTAACAGATTAGGACTGATTTTTTTACACCTTTTTTCTTAAAAATCACTGAAAATCACTGAAAATCAGTATAATCAGTTAAATCCGTGGTTCTATTTGGTCATATACGGAATTGCTGTAGAACACATAGCATTATGTATAAACGCCTTATAATCAACACTTTATGTAACTTCTCTGTGTCCTATGTACCTATGTCTATAGTATCAAAAAATTTGGTCTTGACACTTAATTCGTCCAATTCGTGGCTCAATTTTCCAAATATTTCAAAACCAAAGCATTCGTCGTTTTAGGTTCAGCCTTGCCTTTAGATAACTTCATCACTTCGCCCATAAAAAAGCCAATCAAGCCTTTTTTCCCTTTCTTATATTCAGATACTTTTTCAGGATTTTTAGCAATCACTTCTTGCACAATTTGGTCTAAAAAATCAGAATCGGATGATTGAATCATGCCCTTATTTTCCGCCATCGTCAAAACGCTTGCCAATACTGAGGGGGTCTCTAAAATGCTTGGGTAGAGCTTCATGTAAGCTGCCGAGGCACTCACTTTTCCACTCTCAATCAGTTCCAACATTTCACGCCATTGCTGGTGATGCAGCATGAGTTGCACGAAATTACGCTCATGTGCATGTATGCTTGGGAGGAATTTATTGATGAACAAGTTAGCGGCAGGTTTATAGAGTTTTTGGGGATACGTTTCTATAAAAGCCAAGTAGTTTTCAGCCGTGTCTCTATCGTCACATAACAAAGCTGAATCATAGTCAGTTAACCCAAATTTTTCGATAAATTCTTGCTTCATTTCCCACGGTAAAATGGGCATATCTTCTTTTATTTCTATCAATAATTCGTCAGAAATGACCACTGGTGGCAAATCGGGGTCGGGCAAATAGCGATAATCGTGCGCATTTTCTTTGCTCCGCAAAGGTGTTGTTATACCTGTATTTGGGTCAAAATTCAAGGTATTTTGCTTGATTTCGCCGCCTTTTTCCAAAATATCTATTTGTCTTTTTACTTCAAACTCAATGGCTCGTCGAGCGAATTTCATTGAGTTGACGTTTTTCACTTCGCAACGGGTATTGTATTCGATACTCCCTTTTTTTCTAACCGAAATATTGACATCACACCGCATCGAACCTTCCTCCATATTGCCATCCGAGATGCCTAACCAACGTACCAAACGGCGCATTTCGGTCATAAAAACATCCACTTCTTCGCCGCTTCGGAAGTCAGGTTCGGTCACGATTTCGAGCAACGGCGTACCCGCTCGATTCAAATCTATGAAAGATACTGAGGGGTCTTGATCGTGGATGCTTTTGCCCGCATCTTCCTCCATGTGGATGTGATGCAACCTAATAGATTTTGGATTTGAGATATTAGATTTTAGACTATGACTATGAATTGTCAACGCCCCGCCGATACAAATTGGCTTCTTATCTTGTGTGATTTGATAGCCTTTGGGAAGGTCGGCATAGAAATAATTTTTTCTATCAAACATATTTACTTGATTGATATAACAACCCAAAGCCAATCCCAGCCGAGTGGCAAAAATAACCTGTTTTTTATTCAAACGAGGCAATGTGCCAGGATGAGCGAGTGACCGCACGCTCGTATGGGTGTTAGGCTCGCTGCCAAAACGCACGGCATCGGCGGTGAAAGCCTTCGAAATTGTAGATAATTGGACGTGGACTTCAAGCCCGACTATGGTTTCGTATTGTTCGTATATATTCATAATTCGTTGATAATCAATATTTTACGTTTTAATTATCTTTGAATGATAATTGGAAATGAAATAATTTTTACAATAAAAATTTGTTATTAAAAAATGATAAAACTCAATATCATGTATAATAGCAAAAAGAGAAAACCTAAAATAAAATACATAACATTAACAATAATAAATTTAATAAAAGTCTTAATCCAACCCTGATGATAATATCTTTTTAGTGCTAAAAATAGAGAGAAAAATAATAGTAAAATACTTAATGTAAGAGTTATAATAGGTTCAATAATTTCTTTTTCAATTAAAGGTATAGCAATTATTAATGTTGCAAAAGTTAGAA
>JAYTMW010000574.1:0-1877 GCA_043728105.1 Saprospiraceae bacterium
GTAAAAAAGAGTGTGGTGGGCAATGGCAATGCCGCAAAAGAGCAAGTTGCCGCTATGTTGGGACACATATTAGGACGACCGATTGAACCGAGTTATTATGATGCTTCGGATGCGCTCGCCTTAGCCGTTTGTCATTTTTATCAAACGAGTAATATGCTTTCAAAAGGTAAAAAAAGTGATACTTGGAAGGCTTTTATGCAGGATAATCCAAAGAGGGTGTCTAAGTGATCCCTCAGTATTTTTTGAATATCGAATAACGAACAGGGAATACTGAATATCGAACACCTTGCAAACAACATGGTTAATTCAAAGAATTACAGAGAGATTGGATGTGTAAAAACTAAACCAAATTATTTTTTACTCATTAGTTCTACTTTGGCACTCTGCCCGTTTAGGTAGTCACTCACTGTTTTTGCTTCGTAAAAAGGCGTACATGAGGGGAGTTTTTTCGGATTGATTGATTTTTTTCAAAGAAAAATTTTCAATTTTTCTTTGAAAAAAATCAATCAATCTGTTTAGTCCTTTTCTACCAGTAGAGTGCCAAATTAGAATTAAGTTATTGGTTATTGAGTTATTTCACCAATAACCAATAACTTAATAACCAATAACTTAATAACCAATAACCCCTTAACCTTTCCAAAAAAAACCTACTCGCCGTTTCACATCTTCTTGAATGTTAAAATAAAACAAGTTGTAATCAGCGATGTGATAATTAGATGATCTGTAGAAAAAACTACCTTTGAAACTTGGTTTTTTTATCCAAAGAATTCCTTTATGAATTTGAGCATCCACCAAATTTGTTTTAGTCGGTTTGAAGCCTAAAAGTACACCACCTTTGTGTTGCGACTCATTAACAAGCCCTAAATCCGTGTTCCAACTGAGGGGGTTCACCACTGCATAGTTATCGCCCAAAGGAAAATAACGAGTCGGTTCATAGCCTTTCAAAAACGTCCGCCATGAACAAAAACAACCCGTTTGCTCTGGTTTTTCACAAACAGGAATGGTGCTAAAATAGTTTTTTTCAACGGGTAAACCCACAATATAAGCCACTATCAAGCGATTTTGCAAAGGTTTTCCTTCAAAAAACTCTTTTAATAGCCATTTTGCATGAAGCGTGCCTTGGCTGTGCGAAGCAATAATAATCGGGCGATTTTGATTATGGTTCTTTAAAAAATATTCAAAAGCGGCTTTGATGTCGGAATAAGCCATGGCAAAAGCGACTCTTGCGGAAGCTGTATCTTGGGTAAAAAAACTGTATAAATGTGCTTGACGATAGCGTGGTGCAAACACCCGACCCACATTATTGAAAATGCTTGCTTGAAACAAAATAGCACCTTCGTCAGTCTTTTGATTCAGTTTTTCGTTGTTCACATCACCATTCCATACGTCGTTTCCACGTGTGTTTGTGAGCGTAGTAGGGTGTATGAAAAAGACATCTACTTGCGATTCGCTTTGCAAATCTTTCAAATCCGTACCCACGGGCGTTCTATCCGCAGGGTCTTTTTTTTCAGGATGTGCTGCCCAACATTTTAAGTCGGCGTAGTTGGGCGCAGGCGGTTGTGGGTATTTTGAAATGGCATTGATGGGTCTTTTACTCGCACAAGAAAGCATCGAAAAAGTGAAGCTCAATGCTACTAAAAAATTGATTTTTTTGGAAGAAATGATTGTCATAATTGCTTTATGGAAGTATGATAAAAATGTAATGTAAACGAATTTAGGGTGATTATGTGTTTCAAATAAGTGCAAAGACATAATTATTTGATATTAAACACATAGGTACATAGGACACATAGATTTATGTAACTCATTGATAATCAAGACTTTAACTTAAACTATGTGTCCTATGTGCCTATGTGTTTAATTTTGTCTAAGCACTT
>JAYTMW010000575.1:0-5367 GCA_043728105.1 Saprospiraceae bacterium
AAATTACAAAGTTAAACAATCTTTGGGAACAAGGGAAAGTAGCAATTCGGAAACAGAATCTATCAGGGATGAAGATAAACATTTTACTATTCAACCTAACCCAGCTACGGATAACGTTTGGATTCAGATACCCCTCAGTATTGACAATAAAACGGTTGATTTTAGTGTCGTAGATATGACAGGAAGAATAGTTATAAAAGAGGTCGTACAGAGAGGTTTAAAGCAATTGAATGTTAAAAGTTTGCCCAATGGAGTTTATCTTGCTCAATATTCAAACCCGGAAGGGGAGAGAGGCTCAATTCGTTTCATTAAGCAATAATCTTATTTTTAAACTATCTTAAAATTCAATAAAATGAAAAATATATTCGCATTTATATTCGTATTTAGCGTTTTAAAAATGACAGCTCAAAATGATAGAGTTGTATTTTGGCTTCATGGTCTTGGCGGTGATAATGCTGCATTTACAAAGGTAGTGGAAGCTACAACATTCACAGGTGCATCTGGTTATTCAGCAAGAAGAATTGCATCGGTTCAATTAGGTTATGAAAATCAGTCATTTTCATTAAATAGTGCTGCATCATTCCTTGAAAATAGCATCAGAAATAACGACGGAGTATCCAGTTCTTATGGATTGAGTTACAACAATAATTTTATTATTGCCCACAGTCAAGGTGGACTGGTAGCTCGATCAATAGACAAACTATACTCGGACTTCCCTTGGTTAGGTCGTCGAATCAATGGATTAGTGACTTTTGGTACGCCTCACCAAGGAGCTAAAATTTTGAATAATATTGGTAATTTTAACAGTTTTATAAGTTCTGGGTGTAGCGATTTGTCCGCAGGTGTTCTTGAAGAGGCTATTCCAAATGGTTTTTTAATTGATTTAATTATTCCTAATAACATAGTGAGTACGGTCACTCAACCTATTTGTGCTTTAGCAGGCGAAGCAGCTCCCTTAGCTTTTAATGATTTCACACAACCTATAACTGAAGATTACAAAGTAGGTGCTTCTAATTTAGCTACTTTAAATAGCTTTCAATCGAACGTGCCTAAAGTAGCGTTTTATGGTGTAGAAGACCAATCCACAATGTTATGGAGAATTTTGTTCAACGTTAAAGACAGATTACCAAATTCGTTTCCCGCCTTCGGTGCAGATGATGATAATAAGTTGGTCAATGCCGCTAATTCTAATCTGTTAAAATACCAAACAAAAGTGGCTTTCTGGCAAAATCAATGGAGTTCTTTAGCATCAAGTTATTGTAACGGCTGGCAACGGTTTTTTGCCCCCGCTTACTGCATTTTCAATGATGGCAATGTGAATAGTAATAGAAACAAAGCCATTAAGAACAGAGATGCTTGGCAGAAAGGTGCTACATGGTGGGCTACTGCAAACGACAAATTTGCCTCAACTATCGGAGCCGTAGATTTTCAAGAAATCCAAACGACTGGCTATGAATGTAATTGTGAATCTGTTGATTATTATGGTAATACAGTTTACCAATGGACAGAATACAGTGATAGTCCGAACTGCCCTAATTATGGAGCGTGGTCAGGTTGCTCTTTCACAGGAAATACTGATGTTCAAACAACATTTATTCCAATTACTAAGGAAAGTGATGGTATTGTTTTGCGTGAATCGGCTGAAAATTTTCCTGGTGCGGCTTCAGTGGGTAGGATGGAAGGTTCAAATCATCAGCAAATGCGAAATGATAGTAATACAAAACAGAAGTTGTTAGAATTGTGGGGTGGCTCACACGGTAACTTCTTCATAACTGGTACTCGCTAATTTATCAAAAAAGCCTGATGTGGTTGTTTACAGCCACATCAGGTATAAAACTATAAAAATGAAAATGCTAAATTTGTCAATAATATTCTCTTTCTTTTCTCTCGTAAGTTGTAATAAACCAGTGCCAATCGAACCCGTAAAAGTTGAACCGTCTTGTTTATTTGGCTTATGTGATACATCAAAACTTGAAATAGTGTGGCAACGACCTTTGAGTTGGGATACTGCTGAAGTTATTTCTACACCGCCAGTAATAATAGATGATGCTATACTATTTGTAAAATCTACTTTCGGAGAAACACCTGATACACTGAAACAACTCAATAAAATGACGGGAGATTTGAAGTGGATTTGGGCAAATTATGCGAACCACATTCATTTGATAAGTAATCAGCAAGTTTTTTTAGTTAATGAAAAATATTACTTTACAACTTGGCATGATGTCTATGGTCTAAACGCAAAAAATGGCAGTTTGGCGTGGCAAACCATTATGCCCGATAGAGAAAACGGAGGAGGAGACCCATTTTTAACCGTAAATGATAATAAACTTTATCACGCTCACGAAAAACGGATTAATCGCCAAAGAACGGCAAGTTACCTTGTTCGATCTGGTCTAACTATCGGAAAGTGGGATACCTTATTTACTCAACCCACTATCGACAGTTTAGAAGCAGACATTAAACCTCCCATCTCATGGCAATCTCCTCAAGGAGAAGAAATTCTGATTTTTCAGATAAGGTATATCAATCGTTTTACGCTTTTTCAAAAAACAGATGTTGTGGCTTATAATGTCACTCAAAAAACAGTTTATTTTAAATTTGATGATATTGACCCTAACAAAATAGGTTCAGTAGTAAAACCTTATGTGTTAAGAGATAAAGTATATGTACCTCTTAATCGAAGTGTAGTATGTTTTGATTTAATACAAAAGAAAAAATTATGGGATAAAGAATTTGGTTTAGGAGGGCATTTTTTGAAAAACGGTACAATGATTTATTGTGAAAATAAATTTTTTGTGAAACCTTCAAATAATAAGTTGTTTCAATTGGATCCAGACACAGGGGCTGAAATATGGGTAGATAATACACATGGAGAAGACCCTTCATCACTACTATACCACGATGGTATCCTATATTATACGGCATTTGGGAACGGTAAAATTTACGCAACGGATGTTTCAACTGGTAAAAACCTATGGGCGGATAAATCTCCAAATAAATTTCCAAATAAGTTAAATGGCAACAGACGTTTTGGTAATTCAAATATCGGTTCTGGAGGTATTGCTATTGACTCGAAATTAGGTTATTTATATACGTCTGATTTCTATTTCGCCATCTGTCTCAAACTTCCTAAACGTTAAAATGATGAAAAATTTAAAAACCATTATTGTCTTTTTTATACTAACCCTTTGCCTTAATCTTTGGAGTCAGAACATCATATTAGATGTCAGCACGGGCAAGGCATTGTCTTCTACGGTTCGTTTTGATTGGTCGAGTACACTGAAAGACAATAGTTCTGGCACAACGGTCAATGGCAATCTTTACTCAATTGGCGTATCTGGGCAAGTGTACAAATTTTTGTATATCAGAACCGAAGTTGGAGCAAATTCGTTGCAACACTTGCTTGAATTCGACTATGAACGTAGTAGTGCCATTGGTTCGGGCGGGGGTAAAGTTTTTGGCTGGTATCGTGCCGAATATTTTTATTGGGCTTTTTTACCCGAAGTTAGATTTCTGAAAAATGGATTATTGTATGCTAATGTTGGCTTTGCCAGCTACAATAATATTTCAAGTGTGTTTAATAATGCCTTTGGCAATAAGGACATAAGCGACGATTTTAGGGGTAGTAGTAATGCTTTTGTGAGTAATATTGGGGTTAATCCAAAATGGAAGGATATTGGTTTAATGGTCAATATTGGTTTTCACAGCATCAATCCAATGTCGAGAAATACGGACTATGTACCTAAAATAGGTTTTTCTCAATTAAATTTCAAAATTGGCGTAAGCTATGATTTAAAATAAAAAAGGCCCCCTCAGTATCCCCACAAAAAAAGCCGCTCCCCAACAGGAACGGCTTTTAATTTTATCCAAAAAAAATTAAGCTTTCATACCCATATCCTTCCGTATTTTATTCAAAGCAGAACCCGAATGATACCACTCAATTTGTTGCTCATTATAAGTATGTTTCACCTCAAATGAATCCTTCGTACCGTCCGCATGAGTCAAACTTACTTTCAAGTTTTTACCTGCCGTAAACTTATCTACACCTACCAAATCAATGACATCATCTTGACGAATCTTGTCATAGTCAGCCACATCTGCAAACGTTAAAGCCAACATGCCTTGCTTTTTCAAGTTCGTTTCGTGGATACGAGCGAAAGATTTTACCAAAATAGCCCGCACGCCTAAGAAACGAGGCTCCATAGCAGCGTGTTCACGGCTTGAACCTTCACCATAGTTTTCTTCGCCCACGACGATAGTGCCAACACCCGCCTTTTGATAAGCACGAGCCGAGTCAGGAACGGCCAAATATTTATCGTTGGTATAATTCAACACTTTATTGGTCTCGTCATTGAAATAATTGACAGCTCCGATAAGACAGTTATTAGAAATATTTTCTAAGTGACCTCTGAACTCCAACCAAGGGCCTGCCATAGAAATATGGTCGGTCGTACACTTACCTTTTGCTTTTATCAACAAACGCATACCCGTAATGTCCGCCGCCGCCGTTGGTACAAATGGTTTCAACAATTGCAAACGCTTCGATTTTTTATCCACCACGATTTTTATGCCCGAACCACTTTTTGCGGGTTCTTGATAGCCCGCATCTTCCACCGCAAAACCTTTGGCTGGCAATTCATCGCCCTTTGGTGGGTCGAGTTTCACTTGTTCACCTTTGTTATTGGTCAACGTATCTTTCATCGGATTGAAGGTCAAATCACCCGCAATAGCCATAGCCGTTACGATTTCGGGAGAAGCCACAAACGAGTGTGTATTCGGGTTTCCGTCCGCCCGCTTAGAGAAATTGCGGTTAAAAGACGTGATAATGGAGTTTTTCTCTTGTTTTTCAGCCCCATGTCTGGCCCATTGACCGATACAAGGTCCACAAGCATTCGCCAAAACAACGCCACCCATTTCTTCAAAACTGGTCAAAATGCCGTCACGCTGAACGGTGAAACGGATTTGCTCCGAACCCGGTGTAATCGTAAATTCTGAACCCGCTTTCAAACCTTTTGCCACCGCTTGTTTTGCCAACGAAGCAGCACGGTCAAGGTCTTCGTAGCTCGAATTGGTGCATGAACCAATCAAACCAACCGACAATTTTTGTGGATAACCATTCTTTTTAACCGCCGCCGCAAATTTACTGAGGGGCCAAGCCAAATCGGGTGTGAAAGGGCCGTTGATGTGCGGTTCAAGTTTCGATAAATTGATTTCGATAACTTGATCAAAATATTTTTCTGGTTCTGCATAACATTCCTTGTCGCCTGTCAATTCAGCTTTTACCCGATTCGCCAAACGAGCCACGTCAGCACGGTCGGTCGCTTTCAAATAACGCTCCATGGATTTGTCGTAACCAAAAGTTGA
>JAYTMW010000576.1:0-11511 GCA_043728105.1 Saprospiraceae bacterium
TGATTTTTTTCTGTTTTAACTAAGAAATCATGTTTAAATCAAAAGAAATCACTGAAAATCAGTTTAATCAGTATCATCTGTGGTTCTATTTTTTCCATACGCGGAATTGCTGTGTGTCCTATGTGCCTTTGTGTTTAATTTTGTTCTTGCACTTACTACAGTTAATTCAACTTCGACACCTGCCTATGTTCGTAGATAAGTTCGGTATTCACTTGATAAAATTGAAAAACCATGTCAAAATATGTCATCGGGCTTGATTATGGCACCGATTCAGTCCGTGCATTAATTGTCAATGCCGCCAATGGAACAGAAATCGCAACCCATGTGTTCTATTACCCTCGTTGGAAAAAAGGCTTATTTTGCGATCCTGCAAAGTCTCAATATCGTCAACATCCCTTAGATTATCTCGAAGGTTTGGACGTTTCAATCAAACAAGCGTTGAAAAAAGCGGGAAAAGAAGTCGCTAAAAATGTGGTGGGTATATCCGTGGATACAACGGGTTCTACGCCCGTTGCGGTTGATAAACAAGGCACCCCCCTCAGTATTTTGCCCGCTTTTTCAGAAAATCCCAACGGTATGTTCCTTCTTTGGAAAGATCATACAGCCAATCAAGAAGCGGAAGAAATAAATACGCTTGCACACAGTTCTGACGTAGATTTTACAAAATTTGTCGGCGGCATCTACAGTTCTGAATGGTTTTGGGCAAAAATTCTACACACTTTGAGAGTTGATGCCTCCATTAGAGATACTGCGTTTTCGTGGGTTGAGCATTGCGATTGGATTTCTGCAGTCCTGACAGGTAACACCGACCCCCTCAGTATGCGACGGTCTCGATGCGCCGCAGGACACAAAGCACTATGGCATCAGGATTTTGAAGGCTTACCAAGTGAAGCATTTTTGACGAAACTTGACCCCTTGTTGAAAGGATTGCGTGCGAGGCTTTATAAAAATACTTACACTTCTGATTTGCCGATGGGTAAAATCTCTAAGGCTTACGCAAAAAAATTAGGGCTTTCCGAAAACGTAGTGATTGGTGTGGGTGCTTTTGATGCTCATAAAGGTGCAGTGGGTGCTTGCATTGAGCCATACGCATTTGTAAGGGTTATGGGAACTTCCACTTGCGACATGTTGGTTGCACCCAATGATGCGGTTGGGCATTTGCTCATAAAAGGCATTTGTGGTCAAGTGGATGGATCTATTTTGCCAAATATGTTGGGCATGGAAGCAGGTCAATCTGCTTTTGGCGATGTTTATGCGTGGTTTCAAAACCTTTTAACTTTTCCTTTAAAAGAATTTTTATCTGAAAAAAAAGCTCTAAAAATAGCGACTCAAATTATCCCAAAATTAGCTGAAAAAGCAGCAAAAATACCCGTCACCGAAAACGATATTATTGCCCTTGATTGGTTCAACGGCAGACGAACGCCCGACGCTAATCATACTGTAAAAAGTGCTATTTCAGGCTTGGATTTGAGTAGCGATGCGCCTCGGATTTTTAAAGCTTTGGTGGAAGCAACGGCGTTTGGCTCAAAAGCCATTGTTGAACGTTTTATTACTGAGGGGGTGCCTATAAAACAAGTTATTGCCATTGGCGGGGTTGCAAGAAAATCACCTTTTGTTATGCAAACCTTAGCGGATGTGCTTCAAAAACCCATAAAAGTGGTGACTTCTGAACAAGCTTGCGCCTTGGGTTCTGCAATGTGTGCCGCTGTTGCATCGGGTATTTATCCGACATTAGAAGCAGCTCAAAAAGCCATGTCTTCGGGTTTTGATAAGACTTATCAACCTAATTTGGATAGGGCAGAGGTGTATGAAAAATTGTATGAAAAATATGTCAAATTAGGTTTGAATACGTAAGAAAATGAAGAAATATAAACAATTAAAAGAAGAGGTTTATGAAGCAAATATGGAAATCCAAAGGAACAATTTGGCTATTTACACCTTCGGAAACGTATCTGCCATTGATCGCCCAAAAGGGATAGTAGGCATCAAGCCAAGCGGCGTACCTTATTCAGATTTGAAGCCAAAAGACATCGTGATTTTGGATTTAGAAGGCACCATCATCGAGGGCAAAATGCGTCCCTCGTCTGACACCAAGACACATATATTACTGTATAAAAATTTTAAAAATATTGGTGGTATTTGTCATACCCATTCCACCTATGCCGTAGCGTGGGCGCAAGCTGTCAAGCCCATCCCAAACTTAGGCACAACCCACGCTGATCATCTGACCCCCTCAGTGCCCGTGACCGAAATAATGTCCGATGCCATGATTCTTGGTGATTATGAATTAGAAACAGGGAATCAGATTTTAGACGTTTTCAATAAGCAAAAACTTTCGCCAGAAGAAGTTGAAATGGTTTTAGTAGCTTGTCACGGCCCTTTCACTTGGGGGGGGAATGCTGCAAAAGCGGTCTATAACGCCACTGTTTTAGAGGAATTAGCAAAAATGGCGTTCTTGACCCTACAAATTAATCCAAAGACCAACGAAATAAAACAGTCTTTAATAAATAAACACTACTTTCGTAAACACGGTAAAGGGGCGTACTATGGTCAAGATTGTTAGCCACGGAGGTTTTCTGTTTTTATTAATCTAAATTACCCCCTCAGTATTTGGAGTTTAAAGGATTTTACTATCCTCATTTCTAATACTTTTGAAAAATACCCAACCTTTGTAGCTCGTTTTCACGTCTAAATAAAAAACAAATAAAATGAAAGGATTATTGTTAAGTTATAGTATTTTGATAACCATATTGCCTCTTACTAATTCAAATTGTTCAAAAGTGGAAAAGAAAGAACAACAGGGCATACAAGTAACTGCTGAACAAACGGCGGATACTATTTTAAAAAATCAAAAAGGTATCATACATATATACGTGTGTTCTCGTGGTTGCTATCAATATGTGTTAGAAACGGAGCAAAATGGAAAGGTTCTAAAACTTTCACCTGATGTATTAAACGAGGCATTTAAAAAAGATAATTTATCCGTCATTTTTAGTGGAACGTTGACCAAAGAATTGGTTGATGTCAAAAAACCTTCGCCCAACGATGTACCAGTTTTAGATTTTAAAGCAACCAAGATTTTGATCGACGACATCAAAATCGAGAATTAGTTTTTAGCTAAAAAATGGGTGTAGTTCCCATTTGATGTATTTACTCACTGTTTTGTGCTTCGCACAAAAGGCGTGCTCAAAAGTTTTTCTTTCGGATTGAAGTAATTTTATCAAATAAAAATTTTCAAAATTTTTATTTGATAAAATTACTTCAATCCATTAAGTCCTTTTTTTAGTACGCCTTTTAGCGAAGCTAAAACAGTGAGTAAATACATCAAATGGGAATTACACTCTAAAAAATTGATTGTAAGCGTTTTACATATAAAAAAATAATAAATTTTAACTATTGACTTAATTTAGATAATATGAGAAATTACATTTTATCAGTTTTAACTACAGCTTTCATGATTTTCATTCAAAGCTGCGTAACAAAAGAATGTTGTTTGCCACCACCCAACAGTAATAATAATAGAATAACTTTTAGTAATCTACAGGTGGGTCAAACGAGCGTCTATGTTCAAGAACAAAGTTCGGATTGGCGTAAAGATTCTGATACAACTTTCAAAAAAACGAATGATACGCTTCACTTAAAAGTAATTGGAAAAGACGACAACGGCTTCAAGGTAGAAGAATTCCATTTCAATAAAAAAAGACCAACCATAACCTTTTATTTTAATGTTGTAGGCGACAGCCTACTCGTCTCACCAATGCCATCAACAAGTAGTATTGGCAGCGCAACTTTCTTGGGTAATGAGCAATCTTTTTCTTTTAAAGATCAAAATCTAACAAAATGGGTGATTAATCGTTGGTTAATTCCTCAAGAAGTGCCATTCGGTAAGCGTGTGGGAAACGTCGAAAATATAAAAATTAACAACTTGATTTTCAATAATGCCTTAGCTTTTTATGATAGCACAAGTACAATATTTGATGGCCCTTACACCATCAAATTGTATTCAAAAGAGGCTGGATTTATTAGTTTTCAATCCTTAGGAAGTATGGCAAAAGGTGCAGCTGTTTGGAATCTTATTCCTTAGGGCCCCTCAGTATTTTTTGGAAAAAAGAAGAAATATTCATAAAAAACAATATTTATAGGATTTAAAAAGTTGCAAACACTTAAACGTTTGCAACTTTTTATATTTTTGAGCAAAAATGATGTATGAATGAGCTAACCGTAATTTTTGTAGCTGTTTTAGCCAAACTTTTCTCCATCGTCAATCCATTTGGAGTTGTACCGATGTATTTGACAATGACCTCAAATTACGAAAAAAAAGAGCGTAATAGGCTTGTTCTCAGCACCAGCATTTATTTCGTTGGCATCCTCTTAGTTTTCTTCTGGGCTGGTGCTTACATTTTGAGTTTCTTCGGACTTTCCATCAACGCTCTAAGAATTGCGGGCGGACTTATCATTTTAAGTTCTGCTTTAGCTTTGCAAAATGATAAATTTGCTGAGAACCGAGGCGTGGATGAAGAGGCTCAAAAAAGAGCAATGGAAAGCACAAATGATATTGCGTTTTCACCTTTAGCGATGCCGATGCTTTCAGGCCCTGGATCCATTTCGCTGCTGATTGGTTTTTATGCAGAGTATGAAAAATTAGAGGAACGTGTAGCCATTTCGAGTGTCATCATAATCGTTGGTGTTATCGTTTATTTGGTCTTGCGTTCAGCACCGTTGCTCTATAAATTGTTGGGTGCCTCTGGTTTGAAAGCCGGTTCACGTATTATGGCTTTTATCACAATGGCAATCGGTGTTCAGTTTATCATTTCAGGCGTTGTAGCTTTAGTAAAATCCTTGGGATAGTTGATAACGGATAATTGATAACGTGATAATGTTATCGTAGTCAATTATATCAAACTATCAATTATCAACTATAAAATCATCAAATTATCAAATTATCAATTATTAACTAAAAATTATGTTAAAAAAACTACTCACTTACCCCCTCAGTATTTTTGCCATTTTCACAATTTGCGCACAGCAAAATATGCAGCACGGAACAGTGATTGCGAGTGTGTCTGTGCATAGCAATATCATTAATCGTGATGTTAAATATTCTGTTTATTTGCCGCCAGATTATTTTTCAGCACAACGACGCTATCCTGTTACTTATTTACTTCACGGTTACACGGGATGCGAAACAGATTGGGTTGATTTTGGAGAAGCCAATCGTATTGCGGATAAACTAATCCATGAAAATGCTATACCTGATATGATTATTGTGATGCCTGACGGTCGAAACGATTTTTATATGAACACCTTCGATGGTAAAGTAAAATATGAGGATTTTTTCATCAAAGAGTTGATTCCACACATAGATTCTTCGTATCAAACCCGACCTGTTAAAGACTTTAGAGGCATTTCTGGTCTTTCGATGGGCGGCTATGGAGCGACCCTTTTAGCGATGAAAAATCCTGATATTTTTGGCGCATCGGCTGCGTTGAGTGCAGCCTATTTCACGGATGACGAAATGATGCAGATGCCAGATAAAGATTTTGATGACGAATTTGGGGGTTTCTTTGGTATGAAACTTAAAGGAAAAGCCCGCTTAACGGAGCATTGGAAGAAGAATTCAATTTTGAATCTTTCTGAAACCCTTCCAATTGAGAAAATAAAATCTGTACGCTGGTATTTTGATTGTGGCGACGATGATTTCCTCTTTGAGGGCAATGCACTTTTGCATATTGCTTTAACAAAGAAAAAAATCAACCACGAATTCCGTATGCGTGATGGTGCGCACTCATGGACATATTGGCGCACAGGATTGCCTGATGCCTTAAAGTTTATTGGCGATGGGTTTAAGCGAATTTGAAACATAAAAATATAGCAATAAAAACTCGATTAATGGTAAATTGGAAAATATCAAAGCACTTGGAGTAAAAATGAAGTTGTTTAATGTAAATTAATTGTCATAATAATTCAATACATTTGGACATCAAAAATTCGATTTTTCTAACAATTAAAATATTTAATATGTACTATTTAAAATCATTACTTATTCTAACATTGGCATTTGGATTGTCAAATTGTGCTTCAATTATTCATGGTTCTAAGCAAGAGGTAACTTTTACAAGTCAACCCTCAGGCGCAACAGTTTATGTTGATGATCACAAAATCGGTGAAACGCCTCGAGCAATCACTTTATCTCGAAAAGGAAGAATTGAAGGAGAACCAAGTACCAAAAAATCCTATAAAATAAAAATTGAAATGGCAGGATTTATGCCTTATGAAATTTTTATAAAGCGTGAGATGGATTCGTGGGTTGTTGGAAATATTATTTTTGGCGGTTTAATAGGGCTAATAGTTGATGCTGCAAATGGGTCTATGTACAAGTTAACACCTGACCAAGTAATTGCATCTTTACCTAAAAATGTAGGTACGGGAATGATTAAAAATCAAAAAGGCTCAATATATATAGCTGCAAGCTTACAAATTGACCCCAAATGGGAAAAAATCGGTCAACTTGAGAAGTCGAAATAATCGAAAGATTGAGAATTTTTAGTTTTTCCAACTGATTTACAACAATTGATGGAAGAATTTCGTATTTTATTTCGTATTCAATTAGAAACTTTTATTTATTTTTTTCAAAAACCTTAGGTTAAAGCAAAAAAGAATACTACCTTTGCGAGCCGAAAGGGAAAATTTAACAAAAGGTATTAAAAAACGACATTTTTAAAAGAAAAAGTACAATGGACGCTATCAGTTTTGTTCAAGATCAATTAGCAAAAAAAACAACTTACCCTGCTTTCAAGGCAGGTGATAATGTTATAGTTAATTATAAAATCGCAGAGGGCGATAAAGTACGTATCCAAGCCTACCGTGGTGATGTGATCCAAATCAAAGGTCATGGAGCTAATAAGACTTTCACGGTTCGTAAAATTTCAAACAGTATTGGTGTAGAGCGTATCTTCCCTTTCTCTTCACCTAATATTGACTCTATTGAAGTGTTGAAAGTTGGTAAAGTGCGTCGTGCTCGTTTGTTCTACCTTCGTGAGTTGGTTGGCAAAAAGGCTCGTATCAAGGAATTGAAAAAAGTTCGTTAATTCTATTTGCTAATTTTATAAAAAGCGGCTGCACTTCAAGAGTGTAGCCGCTTTTCTTTTTAGAAGCACAAAACCCCAACATCATACATCTTTTATATCTTTGCTTCACTATGACACAAACGCCTGAATCCATACTCAAAGAATATTGGGGCTTCGACACATTTCGTCCAATGCAGCGTGACATCATTCAGTCAGCTTTAGACGGACGAGATACACTTGCGCTTTTGCCTACGGGTGGTGGCAAGAGTATTTGTTTTCAAGTGCCAGCACTTTGTACTGAGGGGGTATGCGTCGTCATTTCTCCTTTGATAGCTTTGATGAAAGATCAAGTCCAAAATCTTAAAAGCAGAGGTATCGCAGCTGCGGCAATTTTTTCAGGCATGAACTACCGAGATATAGATAGACTTTTTGACAATGCCGTTTATGGCGGTCTGAAATTTCTCTATATTTCACCCGAACGCTTGATGACAGAGTTAGCCATCGAGCGTATCAAACGCATGAAAGTATCCTTCATTGCCGTAGATGAAGCGCATTGTATCAGTCAATGGGGTTATGATTTTAGACCTTCATATCTCCAAATTGCTAACATTCGAGATTTTCTTCCCCAAACGCCTATCATTGCTCTGACAGCTACAGCCACCACCGACGTAGTAGAAGATATTTGTCAAAAACTAACATTCAAAAAGGATTTTCAAGTATTTCAACAAGATTTTAATCGTCCTAATTTAGCTTACGTAGTGCGCAAAGTGGAGCAAAAAGAAAGCAAATTGTTTGAAATATTGACAAAAATCAAAGGCTCAGGCATTGTTTATGTACGTAACAGAAAACGCACGAAGGAATTAGCCCTTTTCTTACAAAGCCATAAAATCAGTGCTGATTTCTATCATGCGGGCTTGACTCCCGAAGAGCGCAGCCAACGCCAAGACGACTGGATAGGTGATAAAACCCGTATTATTGTCAGCACCAACGCTTTCGGAATGGGCATTGATAAGCCCAATGTGCGAACCGTTGTCCACCTTGATTTGCCCGACTCATTAGAGGCTTATTTTCAAGAAGCGGGCAGGGGAGGGCGTGATGGTCAAAAATCCTACGCAGTATTGCTTTTTAACAAAAATGATATAACACAACTGGAGTATCAGTTTGAAATGGCATTTCCAGAGATGAGGGAAATTAAGCAAGTTTATGGTGCTTTGGGAAGCTATTTGCAGTTGGCAGTAGGTGGTGGGATTGGTGAAAGTTTTGATTTTAATATTGTTGAATTTACGCAACGTTTTAATTTTGAAGTATTGAAAGCATACGCCTGTTTTCGAGTTTTAGAACAGGATGGTTGGCTTGCTTTTACTGAGGGGATTTTCATGCCAGCAGCTATAAAAATCATTATTGATAGAGAAAAATTGTACGATTATCAACTGAAAAATAAAGCATACGACCTTGTTTTGAAGGGTATTTTGCGAGCATTCCAAGGTGTTCTGAACGATTTCGTGTCATTTAATGAACTGAGTTTAGCGCAATTTTTGAAAATGTCAATCATCGATTTAGAAAAAATATTGAATCATTTGACGCTCGAAGGCATCATTGAATATCGCCACAAAAAAGACAAGCCGCAACTGACTTTTTTGAGAGAACGAGTTGATAATCAATCACTTACAATTGATTATACGCTCTATATGTTCCGTAAAAAGCGGGCTGAATATCGAATAAGGAAAGCCATTGAATATGCCGAATTGGGCATTTGTAGATCCCAACAACTGGTACATTATTTTGGACAAATGGATTCAAAACCATGTGGCGTGTGCGACATTTGTGTTGAGCAAGAAAAGAACGCTTTAGATAGTAATGATTTTGAAGTTTTTAAAGAAAAAATTAGCCGCCTACTGAAAAGAGAACCATTGACGCTTAAAGAAATAGTGGATTCTTTCACAGAAAAAAATCATACTAAGGTCATTCAAACGATCGGATTTCTTTTGGATGAAGGGTTGATAAAAAAGGATTTAGATAAATTTAAACTTTAGATTTAAAGGATTTTATACACGGATTTAAGGATTTTAAGATTTAAGGATTTTTTTAAATTTTATTCTGTAAAAAAAAAGAAGATTAAGATAGAAACTGTTTAGAGAAATATAATTTTGCGAATCTTTGAAATTTATTCCATTTCAACTTTAAACTAAAAAAATAACGCATGCAAATCAATTTATTAAATACAATTAAAACTCAAATAAGCAGTACCATTATTCAAAAAGCATCAAGTTTCATTGGCGAAAGCGATAGTGACACTAAAAAAGCGTTAGAAATAGTGTTGCCATCCATTTTAGGAGGTGTTGTGAATCAAGCGGAAGAAACAAATTCCGTTAATGAATTGTTGTCAAGATTTGAAAATGGTGAGCACGATGGTTCCATTTTCGACACAATCGGCAATTTGTTGGGCGGTGGTTCAGCCACACAAGGGCTTTTAGACTCAGGTGAAACAATTATTAGCGGGTTATTTGGTAACAAAACAAGTAGTATTGTTGATTGGATAGCCGCATTCACAGGCATCAAAACAAGTTCCGCTTCTGGCTTGATGAACATGGCGGCACCGTTGGTCATGGGCGCAATCGGCAAACAGGTTTTAGGTGAGAAAATGGATGGTATAGGTTTGACGAGTCTATTGAAAAGTCAAACGAGCCTCATTGAAAAAGCACTTCCCTCGGGCTTAACGAGCGTATTAGGTTTATCAAATTTGAAAGCACATACCCCCTCAGTATTGGGCAGTCATAATGAGCTTCCACCACCCGTTGCGTTTGAAAAAATGGAGACAAATCCATTGATGCACAAAGTTTTACCGTGGGTAATTCTATTGTTTGCAGGATTTATAGGCATGATGTTTTTAAGAACCTGTAAATCAGTAAATATTGAACCGCCAACGGTCATTACTGTTCCCGATGTGCCTCCTGCACAAGCGGAAGTTGCGGATACTACCACTACCATTAAATTGCCCGACGGTAATTTGACCGTAAAAAAAGGCTCTTTCTTAGATGAATTAAGCAAAGAAGTATCAGATACGACCTTAGATCCAATTAAAGCCTTGACATTTGACAATGTGAACTTTGCTACGGGCTCAGCTATTTTGACTGAAGGTTCGATTACACAATTATCTGATTTGGCTAAAATAATGAAGGCATATCCTAAAGTAGCGATTAAAATTGAAGGACATACTGACAATAAAGGTAATGAGCAATCCAATAAAAAACTGTCGCTTAATAGAGCAGAATCAGTAATGAAATTCCTTCAAACAAGCGGGATTGAAGCCAATCGAGTGACCGTTGAAGGCTTTGGAGCTGAAAAACCTTCGTCTGATAACGCCACCGAAGAGGGTAGGGCGAAGAACCGTAGAATTGAGGCTTACGTGGTTAAAAAATAGAATTATTTTCTTTTATTTACTTTTTTTTAGAAAAATACTGAGGGGGGAAGAGATTTGCTAAATGTAAAATTTAGTAAATCTTTTTTCTTTATAAACCATTGATAATCAATATTTTAAGTCAAAATATCACCCTTTAATTATGAAATACATAGGCTATCTTTTCTTTAGGTTTATCACTTTTCTTTTTGCTTTAATGCCGTTTAAAGTGATGTATATGTTATCCGATTTTACCGCTTTTATGTTAAGTAGAGTTGTAAAATATAGGCGCAATGTCATATACGACAATTTGAAAAATAGCTTCCCCGAAAAAGTCCCATCTGAGATTGATGACATTGCAAAAGGAGCTTATAAAAATTTAGCGGACATCACACTTGAAGGCATAAAATGTTTCAGTATGAACGAAAAAAATATACGGGAAAGATATGTTTTCACAAATCCCGAATTATTAGATGATTCAGACAGGGCAGAGGGCAGTTCTATCGTTTTGGCGGCACATTATGGTAATTGGGAATGGGGTGCAATGGGTTTACCCTTATATTTCAAAAAGCAAATAGTTGGATTCTATAAACCTTTATCCAACGTTTACATCGAAAAATATGGATTTCGATCCCGCACTAAACTCGGTACAGTTTTAATAACCATCGGAAAAACCGCTTGGGGTTTTGAAAATCATAAACACGAACCTTCGATTTATTTTTTAGTGAGTGACCAAAATCCCGCCAGCGACAATGCGCATTGGGTTAAATTTCTAAATCAAAATACGGCCTGTCCGATTGGCGGCGACAAATACGCTCGACTTTACAATTATCCAGTTTATTTCGCCAACATCAAACGTCAAAAACGTGGGTTTTATACCGTGACGCTTGAGGAATTAATCTTGAATCCTAACGATACGCCATTAGAATCTATTACTCAAATATTTATGCAACGCGTTGAAAAATTGATTACGGAGCATCCACAGGACTGGTTGTGGTCGCATAAACGTTGGAAAATGAAAAGGTATAGTTAACATAACATTAATTA
>JAYTMW010000577.1:0-5649 GCA_043728105.1 Saprospiraceae bacterium
ACGGCATTTGTTGAGCCGCCCAAAACCGTCAAAAGGGTAAACGCATTTTCAAAAGAGAAGCGATTTACGATGTCTCGTGGCTTCAAATCTTTAATCAAAAGGTTCTTAATGGCTGCACCGATGCGTCCACATTCATCCAACTTATCTTGCGAAACGGCAGGATTCGAGGCATTGCCCGGCAACGCCAAACCCAATGCTTCAATCGCCGAACTCATCGTGTTTGCGGTGTACATGCCGCCGCAAGCACCTGCGCCTGGAATGGCATTATTGACAACACCTTTGAAATCTTCTTCCGAAATATTACCCGCCACTTTTTGCCCCAAAGCCTCAAAAGCACTCACGACATCGAGTTTTTGACCTTTATAAAATCCAGGGGCAATCGTGCCACCATAAACCAAAATTGAAGGACGATTTAAGCGACCCATCGCCATCACCGCACCAGGCATATTTTTATCGCAACCGACTATCGCCACAATCGCATCATACCATTGTGCCGAAGCCACCGTCTCAATCGAATCCGCAATAATATCACGACTTGGGAGCGAAAAACGCATACCGTCCGTACCCATCGAAATGCCGTCGCTGACACCAATTGTATGGAAAATCAGACCCACTAAATTGGCATCTTGCACGCCTTTTTTGACATCAATTGCCAAACTATTGAGGTGCATATTGCAAGGATTGCCTTCCCAACCCGTCGAAACAATACCAACTTGTGCTTTTTTGAAATCTTCATCCGTCATGCCGATGCCGTGTAACATGGCTTGTGCGGCGGGTTGTGTGGGGTCTTGCGTGACCGCTTTGCTGTATTTGTTCAAATTTTCCATAAAAATCCTCGTATCTGTTAATAATGTGTAGTCAATATTTTATTGATTTTTAAAAGCGGAAATACTTTGCTAAATTACGTTTGTAAATGTAGAATTAAAATAGAAATACTGACGGGTTAATAAAAATGGGTCTTACGACTTCTAATAAGACAATATTCCACCTAAACAATTGATTATCAATGATTTATGTACATTCAAACGTATGGCTCAAATGGGTTAAAATACTGAGGGGCCTTCTTATTGAATTAGGATTGATAAGATTTTTTTTGGATTTTATAGTATTTACCGTGCGGTGAAAATCTCATAAAATCCTATAAAATCCCAAAAAATCCTACCCACTCTAAATTCTATCTAAAAAATACTTTTGAGCGCAGCCAAATCCCGCACACTTGCGGGAAGGGAGTTCTTTTTAACTTTCCTAATTAGATAATTTTTTTTTTAATAAAAACGAAGAGGTAGGCGACCGAGCGTTGATGTAACATGTCGAGTATATTTTAAAAAAGGGTTTTGTGTATTGATTTAACGTTGGTTAGATTAAAATTTGAGACATTTGTACATCAACTAAACGAGCGGTTAAAACTCTTTTTTACCCTCCCCAAATATCAAAACTTAATTACTTAAAACAGTTTTTATGGTCTGAATCAGTTTCCGTCCATCATCCGTCAAAGGATTTAAAACCTTGGCATTTTTTCGACTTAACAATGTAATCGCAAAATTGTCGGCAATGATTTCATCAGGATGAATAATGTAATCGGTGTTAAATTTATCTTTAAAAAGTTTGTTGATGCCGACAGTATTCAGGGTACTTTTTTGAAGTTTTCCGATGGTTTGAACCTTCAGATTTTTGCCAGATACTGAGGGGGTAATTTCGTAATAGTTCCAACCAAGATACTGAAAAAATTCTTGTTTTTCGTTTTTGAAAGACATTTCATTGGCGTAAATTATGGGCATCGTAAATGCTTCTTTACCGCCGCCGAGCGTTAAGGCAGTCGTCCAATTTTCATCAATCCCATCAGGATTCATCAAAATTCTCTGACGCAAAGAGTCGTTTATTTCGAGGGGTTGCGCAATGTGTTTAAAACCAATTGTTGCATATAATGTTGCTTTCATTGCTGGATGCAAGCGGGTATATATGTGTGAAATTTCATGTAGCATGACTTTCAGAAATTCATCATAAGTTGGTTTTACTAAAGCCGCCTTCGGAATAATAATTAAGTTCTCACGGGTGTAATACGTGTCATCGCCATAGTGTTTGCCTTTTGTTTTAACCAATTTAATCTCTTCTGGAAATATTTTTGTGGAGACCATATTGCTTAAATTGTATGCCTCAGACATCACTTTTGCTAAGAATTCACGTTCGTTCTTAGAAAAATCTTCTACGTCATGCTGAATGAATCGTTTATAATCCAATAGAATAGAGTCTCGAATGACACTTGTATCATAAGCGTGTTTCATCTGAATCATCATATCAACGGGCTGGATTTTATCAAAAAACTTCTCGATATCGTCCTTCGCAATCGCTTTGCTGGCGGCAAGACTGTCTAAAATTAATACTTTTTGATTACCTGATAGTTGAATTTCAGTGTTCTGTTTATCAGATTTGCAAGCGATAAAAAACACGCCCAATAAAACGACAACAGGGAATGTTTTAAACAATATGTTTTTGTTGTTTCGAGAAAAATACATAAGCCTTTGATTTTATTTAATGAAATGTAAAGAAACAAAATAAGCGTTTCTTTACGCTATTTGATTTAAACTTTTAATTTTTTTGTTTAAAAACAAAAATGGGATACTCCAATTATTTTGGAATACCCCCTCAGTATTTTTACTTTTTTTGTATGTTTTTTTACATATTTTTATGTATGAAATGTCATTATTTACTTATTTTTTTCAACACGATTTGCTCATCCAATTTCGCAGCAATGTCATCAAAAAAACGCTTTAAATATTCATAGCTATCTGGAGAAAAAACGGTTCTTTTTAAATTAATTTTAACGACCAAATTAACGACGTTATCCTTTTGTGAAATCAAATATTGAAAACGCCCATCGTCGGGTGGTAAAGTTAGATTAATCTGTTTAGGCATTTCTTCTACTTTATAACCTTTCGGTATTTTCATGTTCAAAATATACTGTTCATTGTTGGGATATGGAAACTCTACGGGATAGAATCTTTTGGGGCTTTTGAAAGGATTTTTCTCCCAACCAGATTGCAAAGTAGGCTTAACATAAATGAAATCATCATTGACTTGACCTACATTATTGATTGTTAAATAAAAATTTTCCAATAAGGGTTCACGGCTATCTTTCAAATTTTTGAAGACAATTGAATCAATAACCCAATCAGGTGTACGCTTGGCAATTACTTTTTTTAAGACTTCGGCTGTTTCATCTCTACCAGTCTCAGATCGTTTTTCAGAAGCCAAAATGCCCGTAAATTTTGAGTTTATTGTGCCTTTTAGTCTTCCTTCTTCGCTTAACTCAACATTCGCAATAGACACTTGTGAACTTGTAGGAGGCACTATATCAATCCATTTATATTCCTTTTTCTTTATGAGAAAGCCTCTATCATTTAATGCAATAGTGCGTATGATTCCGGGTGGACGATTGATGTTACCACAATCCAAAAGCAATGTTTTACCATTTAAATCTACTTGCGCAATTGTATGATTGTATTGTCTTAAAAAAGGATAATCTTTAAAAGGTTTACCATTTTCACGTGTGCTTAAAATGACTGGGTTAGCGTCAATTCCAGCTTCCCTCAACAAAGCAATAAGCATTAAATTTATGTCAGCACTGTTTCCTTTCCTTTTTTTGAAAATTTCGTTTGGTGATTTAGTGCCATAGAACCAAAAATCTTCATTCCATTCAATATTCTCATTGACCCATTCATAGATTTTATTGACTTTTTGCATGGCAGTATCCGAGGGCAAAATCAATGGTTTAACGACTGCCCAAACGTCTTCGGACTTTGATTTTTTAAGAAACAGTTTTCCAAATTGGTCATCATCCAACATATCTGTAACGGTCTTATCCCAAGTGGGCAGCACCTTTTGTTTGACACCATCACGCGTAAAATATTCGGAAAGCTGGAAGTTTATCTTGGTTATATAATTGTCAACGGATGAAACATAAGCCTCTTGTTTCAACGCAGGCAAAGCCTCGGTGTAGAAACTAACTCGTGTACGAGAGGACATGGCCTCAAGACCGCCGCCTTGTTTATCATAAAAAACATCGGTTGATTTGATATTTTGTTTACCTTGAAACAAATAAGTGTAAGAAAACCGTGATTCAATATTTAGATTTAAAAAGCTATATCGAATAGGAATATTATGTTGAAACTCCCATTCTCGTAGCTCAAACAAGTTTCTACTCACTAATTCATATTCAAACTCTAAAACAGCCCCTTCCACAACTCCTGGGAAAGTGAATTTTTGAACGGAGGTATTCTCATTCAGTTTTTCAGTAAACATGCTTTTCGACTCCACGGGTAAACGAGTGCCATTTGGTAAAATTGTCTGAGCTTTAACTTTGAATACATACTCGAATCCTTCTTTTGAGGCATAAACTATCCTAACATTAGCTCTTTCAAAGGCACTTTTATTAAAAATTTTAAGTCGGAAATGTCTTACAAAATTAAACCCTGTGTAACCTCCACTTATTTCATTCATTAAAATTTGTCCAAAGTCGCCCAAAACAGCAGCTTCAGCCGTCGAATCGCTTGCCCAAAATTTCATTTGCAAATCGTCTCTGGAGATTTTGTTCCATTCCATTTTAGGCAATTCTTGGGCATTGATTGTTGGCAAAAAAACGGAAAAGAGCGAGAGGGCAATAATGGGGATATAAGATGTTAATGCTTTCATAAAATACAATATGCTTTTAAGTTAAATTAATTTTGTAAAAATATGACATTTATACGATTGGTCAATAAAAAAGTGTCGTTTCACTGAAAATACTGAGGGGTGCTAACTAAATAAGGCGTTCGAGGCGTTTGAAACACCTCGAACGTTTTGATAGAATTAGGTATTTTTTTAATAGCTAAGTAACAGAATGAATATACACAACGGAAATGAGTTTTAGGATTTTGTGAAACCTCCTGTAGCGGCGGATTTATCCGCCGACGGGTGTAATTAGTTGATAATCAATAGGTTATATTCTCGTCGGCGGATAAATCCGACCTGTGCGATTAAAAAAAGTAACATTTGCAAGTTGATTTCGGGTATTTACGCCCCAGAGGGGCAATATATTGGTAACAGGTATCAAAACGAGCAAAATCCCAAGCCCCAGCGGGGCGCAATATTGGTTTTGCACGCCACCTTTTACCAATATTACGCCCCTCTGGGGCTTAGAACTCACTCAGTCTGGCATAGTTACCGATATTTTGCACCTCTGGTGCGTTTTCAATTGGCGAATGAATTCAATTTATTACTTTTTTGATCGCACAGGTCGGATAAATCCGCCGCTACAGAAATCTCAAAATCAATTTCAGACGAGTATATAAACGCTTGCAGCAATTCCGTATCTGACAAAGTAAAACCACGAATTTGACTGATTATACAGATTTTCAGTGATTTTCAAGAAAAAGGTGTAGGAAAATCTGTCCTAATCTGTTAAATCTGTGGCATCTGTGGTTCTTTTTTTTCCATGTACGGGTTTGCTGAAACACTCGTTAGAAATTCATAACTCATTGATTATCAACAATTTCGATATTCACTCATCACCATTTCCTTCTATCCAAAGCCGTTTTAGTTAAAAGCAGAAAAAAGAAAATCAGAGAAAAATAAAAAGCCATGTCAGCCAAATCAACAACGCCTCTTGAAATG
>JAYTMW010000578.1:0-1572 GCA_043728105.1 Saprospiraceae bacterium
GGGCATTTATACCGTCACGCTACAAATCGGCAAGACTCAACAAACTCAAAAAGTAGAAGTTTTGAAAGACCCCAACACCGTCAGCAGTTTGGAGGACATTAAAAAGCAATACAGTTTCGGCATCAATCTCTATCAATCCATCAAAACCTGTTTCGATTTGATAGATAAAATCGAACAGATGCGCGCCAAACTGCTCGCCAAAGCCGCCGCACCCAACGCGACCGACAAGCCAAGCCTCCTCAAAATAGAGGACGACCTTTGGCAAATCGAAAGCCAAGTGCATGATATTCACCAAACAGGCGCACGACAAGATGCTTTCAGAAACCCCTCACAATTATTGGAGCGTTTTCTCAGCATTTCAAAAGAAACCCTCGTCGGTGGTGCCGATTTTCCACCTTCTGACCAGCACCAAGCCGTCTATAAAAAACTCAACGGACAGTTGGATGCGGTGAAAATGCGGTATGAGGCAATTAAGCGGGATGTGGGGGCGGTGAATTAGGGATTTGGGCATACCCCTCAGTATAAACGCCTTTTTAACTCAAAATACGGTCATCGTTGAATGAACAACGATTACCGTATTTTAAGTATAGATGAATATGTGAAAAAATAGTATAATGCTACTTTTATATGAGATGCTATGGCATCAGTCTATCATTTGATTAGATTACATTGATAGTTCTTTGGTCTTTTTTTCAACCATAACTTTCACTTTTTTCTTATTGGATTTCTCCTTTTTATAACTAATTATGTAGTCGGAAATGGCTTTTCGCTCTGTATCGGAGAGAGGTTGAGCTTCTACAAAAAAATCTACATCTAAAGGTTCTTTGATAAGTGCCATGATAATTAAGATTTAAAATATTTAGAAACAAGTTTTTCAGCAGAATCAGTAGGGATTATCATCAATTGACCACCGAAGTGATATGCCCCTAAAGAATGGATATAATGTTCAATGAGTCTTGTTTTTGAATGAAAAGAGACAAAACCGTCGAACCCCCGTTGAAACGAAATTTTACAAGCAAAAGCCACTAAATTACCAGGAACGCCCAAATACATTTTCTGTTTCCCTATATTGAATGGTGCACTTTCTATTAGGTGCATAAAAACATGGTCACTTTCAATCGTCAAACTAATGAGCCCTTGTATGACTTGAGAATTGTTAGAAATAGTTAATTTATACACTTCTTTTTGCAAATCATTGAACTCTTCTCGCCAATTAAACAGCCAATTATTCTTTTTTGTAACAAGTTTAAGGTCTTGTTTAGTCAATAACGAAATTTCCGTTAAAAAACTATCACCTGTAACAACATTCTCAATTGACCGTGTGAGTTTATCAATCTCAACATCAAGCAGCTTTTTTTTAGTCTTGGAATCCATAAATTAAATTGAAATAAGTTTTGTAAGAAAATAAAATATTCAATGCTGCTTGCTTTGCAAATTTACATAAAATTGTGATTAATTGCACAAATTAAAGAGAAACTATTGTACTCGTACTCCTACTTTTTCTCCAATGAAAAAATCATCGTTGAGTTTTAATTTCTATTAAGTGCGGAAAACGGTCATCGTTGTTCATTC
>JAYTMW010000579.1:0-2443 GCA_043728105.1 Saprospiraceae bacterium
AATCCCGATTTAAGCGGGACTGAGGGGCGTGATTTTCGCAACGATTTTTCTTTGAAAAACAAGACTTTTGTGGGCAAAAAATATGCACAATTGTTTGAAGATAGAGTCGGGTTTTTGCCCAATATGTCTGCCCTCGATTTGGTGATGTGTTGTGGCAATCAGAGCTTAGAAGTTTTGAAAAGTAGTGCAATGTAGCGGCTGATTTATCTGCCGACATACAACATCCTATCAACCAAAACAATCAATTCATCGGCAGACAAATCAGCCGCTACATTATATTATGACAGTAAAAATTTCAACCACAACCGCCCTCCAAGCCAATCAAATATTGCGGCAAAGTACCCTTATTTTGATGTCTATTATTATGACAAAATGGGGTGTTTCGATGTCTGAAATTGGCATTTATGAGACGTTTATGTTTGTGAGTTACACGGTCAGTTTTTTTTGGATAACAGCTTTTTTACAAGGCATTTTAACGCAATATCCGTCCATATCAGAAAGCGCAAAACCGTGCTACGTTTTTAATATCTTCTTGATTTTCAATGCTTTAAGTATTATAATTTTTTTATTTTTGTACTTTTTACCACAACAAAGTCTTTATTTCTTAACAGCAAAAACAGATACGCAATACTTTAATGTTTTCGCCTTTTATTTGCTTTTTTTCCTACCACCTTTTTTACTCGATAGTGTTTGGACGGTTGAAAACAGACCCCTCAGTATTTTGGGCTTTTCGTTGCTCACAAATGCACTTTTATTGGTGTCAATTATCTATCCGATTCTGCAAAATCGAGATTTTTTAGGTTGTTTTTACATCATGGTTATAGTCGCTTTTTTACGCTACATTATTTTAATTTTCAACATCTTAAAGCGGGGTAATTTTCATTTTTCACCCAAAATCATCAAGGCATTTTTAACCATAACAACCCCGCTGATGGGCTATGCTTTTGTGGGTGGTTTCATCGTGGCTTTCACAACTTGGCTCGTGAGTCGGCAATATTCAAATGAATATTTTGCTATATATCGTTTTGGGGCAAGAGAGTTTCCAGTCATTAACGCCTTGGCAACGGGTTTGAGTAGTGCCATGATTCCACTTTTGATACCCCAAAATAATGATTTTAACCTTGAAAATGCCTTAAATACTGAGGGGGTAGCTGTTTTAAAATCAAAAACATTACGGCTTTGGCACATCCTTTTCCCACTTTCCATTGTCTTGATGTTTGCTTCAAAAATGCTTTTCGGGTTGGTTTTTAACGTCGAACTGATAAAAGCGACACCCATTTTCAATGTTTTATTATTATTGATGTTGAGTCGTGCCTTGTTTCCTCAGTCTATGATGATGGCTTTGAAGGAAACAAAAACTTTATTTTGGATGTCCATCATTGAGGCTCTGAGTATCGTGATTATGGCTATTTTTTTCATCCATTTTTGGGGTATGATTGGGGTGGCGTGGGCGATGGTTTTGGGTTATCTAACAGAAAAAATAATGATGATTTTATTTTTGAGGAAAAAATATAATATTCATTTTACAGATTATACACATGTTAATTACTATCTGTTTTATACTTTTGCTCTATTGATAAGTTATTTTGTAAACTTTTGATTTTCATACTACCCATACCTCATTTTTAATTCATAATTTTTAATTTTTAATTTCAATATGCAGCCGCCAATAGCTAAAAAATTACCGAAAGAATTTAACATTCACAATCAAATCAGAACCGACGATTATTATTGGCTCAACGAGCGTGAAAACGAAGAAGTTGTGGCTTATTTGACGGCTGAAAATGATTATTTGAATCAAGAAACGGCTCACACTAAGCCTTTTCAAGAGGAATTATTCAAGGAAATTGTCGCTCGATTTGCCCAAACCGATATGAGTGTGCCTTATCGTTACCACGATTATTGGTACATTTCTCGTTTTGAAGAAGGTCAAGAATATCCGATTTATAGCCGCAAAAAAGAGTCGCTTGAAGCCACGGAAGAGATCATGCTCAACGTAAATGACATGGCTAAAGGTCATGCCTATTATTCCGTCGGCGGTCGCTCCATTTCACCCGACAATCAGTGGTTGGCTTATGGTGTGGACACGGTGAGTCGTCGGATTTATACCATTTATTTTAAAAACCTTGAAACGGGTGAAATTCTCAACGAAATGCTTGAAAACACCACAGGCAGCTGCGTTTGGGCAAACGATAACAAGACTGTTTTTTACAATCGGAAGGATGAATCATTGCGCTCTTACAAAATTTTTAAGCATGTGATTGGCACCGACCCCTCAGTAGATGAGTGCGTTTGGCATGAAACAGATGAGACTTATGGCTGCGTTATTTATAAATCTAAATCCGAAAAATATCTCATAATCGGTTCATACTCAACGCTTTCCAACGAATATCAAATCCTTGAAGCCGACAATCCGAACGGTGAATTTCGCCTTTTTGAAACT
>JAYTMW010000580.1:0-11082 GCA_043728105.1 Saprospiraceae bacterium
ATTTGCAGAATTTAACCTGCATTTTAGCCACGAATGGTTCAACAATTGGATAGGTGTTTCGGATAGAAATTTTACCGCAAAAATCATTGAAGAATACAAAATCCCAACTGACCCAGATAAACTTTTGCAAGATAAACGCCGAGTTTTTGAAGCAAAAATAATGCAAAGCGTACCTGCCCACAACGGTGTAAAAAAGTTGATGCCTGAGTTGCACACATTCGATAAAGCCGTTGCTACATCAAGCAATAGAAGTGGCGCAATGATAAGTTTGACAAGTGCAGATTTAATTCATTATTTCAAAAAAATAGTCACTGCCGATGATGTTTTGAACCACAAACCAAATCCTGATTGCTATTTGAAAGCGGCTCACGATTTGGGTTTAGAGCCCTCGGAGTGTATTGGTATTGAAGATTCAGTGTCGGGCATCAAGGCAGCAAAAGCAGCGGGGCTGTTCATTATAGGCGTTGCTACCTCCCTACCCGCTCATTTTTTGACCGAAGCGGATTTAATTTTGGAAAATACTGAGGGGGCCATGCGTTGGATTTTGGAAAATCATGGTTGACTTACAAAATGATTTTTTTGCTTTGATTAAATATTGATGAGAAAACTATAAATGAGTAAAAAATAGGGTAAAATACTGAGGGGGGTACGTCCATTTAAAAATTTGGCTCTTTGACAATTTTAGCGGCGAAATAATTTTGTCATTCTGAGGAACGAACAGCAATTCCTTATATGGAAAAAATAGAACCACAGATGACACAGATTTAACAGATTAGGACTGATTTTCTTACACCTTTTTTCTTGAAAATCACTAAAAATCACTGAAAATCAGTATAATCAGTTAAATCTGTGGTTCTATTTGGTCATATACGGAATTGCTGTCGTTCCTCGGAATGACAAAAAACTATATCCCGTTAAAATTGTCAAAGAGCCAAAAATTTACCCGTTGCGTATTTTGACTCATTACTCCGTACTTCTATACGGCACTCCGTACTTCTGTACTGTACCTCTTTCTTATTTTCCTAAAAAAAATCTCATACAGCCTTGTCGTATCGGGCGCAATCTTTTTGTTTCTGAAAGAGATTCATCGTTCCTGACTTATATTTCCGCATTACTTTTTATATTTTTACGGAAAATATAAAATTAAACATGGCACAATCCATCACCAAGCAACAACTCAAAGAAATGCCGTTGGTTGATTACCACGACATCAGAGACAAACTCAAAACGGGCGATATTTTTTTCAGTTCGGGCAGCTATCTTTTTTCGGGCATCATCCAGAGCCTAACCCGCAGCACGTGGAGTCACGTGGCGATTGTGTATAAAGATGAGGCTCTTGGGCGAGTTTTAGTGATGGAAGCTGAGCCGTTTATTGGCATTCGGTTGGTGCCGTTGTCGAAATATTTGAAGGATTATAAAGACAACGACAAGCCCTACAAAGGGCAAATTGCGTTGGCAAAACTGAACGTGGACGTGACGAAAGAGAACATGAACGAAGGCATCAGTTTTGGTTTAGATGAGCTTGGCAGACCTTATGACAACATCGAAATTATTAGAATTATGGTGCGCATTTTACTCCGTATCAGTCAACGTTCTGCCAACCGAAATTATATTTGCAGTGAGTTTGTGAGGGATGTGTTTTCCGCCGCAAAAGTGGATATGCCTTACGTGGATACGTACATAAGCCCCGACAATATTTGGAGTGATAAACGGGTCGAATTTATGTATCGAGTTTTGTAATATAGCAACAATGTAGTGGCGGTTTTAACCTCCTTTGAACTCAATAAATAATTGATAATCAATGAGTTACGAATTATTTCGGTGGTTAAAACCGCCGATACATTGCGTTTCGTTTACTTCATCAAACCCTCTAAAAGCAACACAAAAGGCTCGGGCGAAACACTAAATTCTCCTCGAAAAGGATTGTCCATTGCAGCTATTAAAAAGATAATTGAACCCACGAGTGAGCCACTCAAAGTGTTGATGATGATGTCCAATTTTTGATTTTTAATCACCAAAAGCCACGTGATGATAATGTTGACGGCAGCACCCAAAAAAAGCACAAGCCAAATACTGGAAGGCAAACCGCCACTCACGCTATTGAGCCTCGCCCGTCGCTTTTCAATCAAGACATTAAATTGGTCAAAAACCTCGGCGTAAAAAATTTTATCTCTATCGGTCTCGGGCAAATAATGCGCAAATTGGATTTGAAATGTATCAATTATTTTCGTCCCACCTTTCGGAACAATCCCTTTTTGTTGGGCGGGCCACGCTCCATGCACCACATATTCGGTATATCTTTTCAGCGTGCCTGTTAAGGTTTGTTTTTCAGGTTTTTCCAAAATACTCACGTCTCGATAAAGGGCAGCCAAAGCACTTGCTTCGTCATTTACGATGCCTTCCACGCTCTTAAAATTCTCGAAAGTGCCTACCGCAATCAAGCCTAAAGTGATGCCATAAAACACGCCACTCATGGATAGGAAATTACCGACTATCTCGTTATGCTTTTCGGTTAGCTCTAATTTCTTTTCAAAATAATCGCTAAAAAGAAAAGCCCCAAGCAATGAAAAAACGATAAAAAAGGTTTCGGTTAATAAAAAAAACTGCCAATTTGGTATATCATAAACCCAGTAGAAATTCATAGTTACTTGTTTAAAAATTCATCGCAAAACTAAAAAATACTGAGGGGGTAACAAAATAAGAAGGAATTAAAAATTGAGAATTGAGCATTAAAAACTGTAAGTCATTGATTATCAATATTTTATGAAATAAAAAGAATCTAAATTTTGATAAATTATTCAATTTTTTCAACATAAAAAAAGGCTGAATAAACATCAATTCCTTTCGGTTTTGAGGCTATTCAACCTTTATATTTGTATTAAAAAAAAGAAATTAGTTAGATTTTGCGGCACCTTGCGGCGCAGCTTTATCCGCTTTACGGTTTCCTTTTTTCTCACCTTTCATGTCTTTATGGTCGCCCATTTTGTCTTTATGGTCTTCCATTTTTCGTTCGTGGTCTCCTTTCTTACCTTTATGATCGTCCATTTTACCTTGATGGTCGCCGCCTCTATCATTGCGTTTTGCCAACCATTTTGTGTATTGATCAGCGTTCAAAACAGTTTTTACATTGGCTTCATAGGTGCCTTTAAGCGCATCAATTTGCGTTTTTTTAGCATCCGCAGAAAGGGCTTTATCCATTTGGATTTTCTTTACCGCTTCTTTATGACTCTCATTGAAGGCTTTGAATTTTGTCTCTTGATCAGGTGTTAAGCCCATGCCCATGCCTTGTTGAGCTTTGCCTTTTTCACTCATTTCCTTGCCTTTTTGACTATTTTCTTTGCCCTTTTCGCTCTTTTCCTTACCTTTTTGGCTCATTTTAGCGGGAACGGCAGGTGTAGCGGGTGTGGCGGCAGGTGCCGAATTTTGAGCAAAAGAGACAGTTGTTAAAGCCAACATTGTCGAAAATGCAAAAATTAATTTTTTCATAATACTTTGTTTTATTTTTAGTAATAAAATGATGAACTTACTTTTTTGATAAGTGAATAATCTAAACCGCAAAATTAAAATATTATTGCCAAACGCATCTTTTATTTAAAATAAGTTTAATGTTTTAAGTTAATATTAACTAAGTAACAAGTAAAAAACAACATGGTCTAAGTAAAGATTTTTTTAAAACACATAAGCACATAGGACACTTAGACCAATATGTAATTGTTTGATTTTCAATGAGTTATAAAGATTACTCCTAAAAACTATGTGTTCTATGTGCCTATGTGTTTCAAAAAAAATGACCTATTTATTATTTACTTGTTACTAAACAAAGAAAATGGAGAACATCATAAAACATAGCGTTACTAAAATCAGAATTAACGATACATTAGAAAACCTCGACGACATCGCCGTCGAAGAACCTTTAGAAATTATTATTCGATATGGTTCGGTACAAAAAAGGCAGTTAAAAACCATTGCCGTCACCATGCGTACGCCTTGTGATGATGCCTTTTTGTCCATCGGTTTCCTTTTTACTGAGGGGCTCATTTTCCAAAAAGACGATGTCTTATCTTACCGTTTTTTGGAAGATAATCGCATCGTGATTGACTTCAAAGAATCATTTGCTTTTGATGTTGAAAAACTGAATCGGCACTTCTATACTACGTCGAGTTGTGGCGTGTGTGGTAAAGCATCTATTGAAGCGATCTCTACCGATTCGTGTTTTGTTTTAAGGAAAAACTATCCCGTTATTTCTAAACACATTATACAAAATTTAACTGCACAACTCTTTGATAATCAATCTCTTTTCTCAAAAACAGGCGGTGTTCATGCTTCTGCGCTCTTCAATACTGAGGGGGTATTGCTCAAACTTTTTGAAGACGTTGGCAGACATAATGCACTCGATAAACTCATTGGTTGGGCTTTCCAAAATGAGCATTTACCACTCTCCCACTCTATTCTTTTGGTAAGCGGGAGAGTGAGTTTTGAGTTGGTGCAAAAGGCGATTATGGCGGGTATTCCCATCATTGCGGCAATAGGTGCGCCATCCAGTTTAGCTATTGATTTGGCGGAACAAAATGGGATGACCTTGATTGGTTTTTTAAAGGAAAATACGATGAATGTTTATTGCGGTTTTGAACGGATTGATTGATTTTTATTGGCAAATTTTTTTTATAAACTTACCCAATTGAACAAAACTCATACTCATCAATAATCCAGGTGAAAGAATTACTTTAAAGAAAAATAAAGTTCGATTTATATCATCCGAGTATCCGAATGGATTATCTATAAGTCCACCAATTCCCATATTGTCGTATTTGGGTTTTATATCCGTAAAGTAGCCTAAAAGACAGTAAGTAAAAAATAAAGGAACTATTGCAATGAAGTATGCAGATGGTTTTTCTTGTTTTAAACAAAACGTTGTTATAAAATACATTATAATCCAAAAAAAAGGTTGACCAAATATTAAAATAAACCAGTCAATAGGTTCATCTTTTTTAGGGAACGTTCTTTCTTTAATTTCCCCTATTGGTTTTTTGTTTTTTCCTTCTATCAATCTTTCAATCAAGCCCATATTTAAATAATTTTAATTTTAAAACACAATCACTATAAAACAAGCAAAATTTTAAAACAATTCCAGCACAAGCAATAAAATTCTATTTTGCCATTTTGTCAGTAAAAATTAAAATATTTTGACAAAATGGCAGTAAAAATTTCTCTTTTTAGCCATTTTGGCCCATAAAAAATCCAAAAATCGGTATGGAACAGGAATTGAACAAGTGTTATCGTAACGCACAACTCAACACGAGCGACGCAATACAAAACAAAAATATGGTTTAACTTTTTAAAATTTATTAATTATGACACTTGTAAAATTCAATCCAATGGCACACACAACTGGCTTCAAGCATTTCAAAACTCTTGATCGTTTGATGCACGAAATTTTTGCTGACAACCACAATGAGAAAGCAAATAAAGTGACTCCCACAGTAAATATCGTCGAAAATGACGGCATGTTTAAATTGGCAGTGGCAGCACCCGGTTTGTCAAAAGAAGATTTCAAAATCAATATTGAGGACAAAGTTTTGACTATTTCAGCGGAGAAAAAAGAGGAATCTGAAACCAACGAAGGTGAGAAAATTTTGCGCCGTGAGTTTGGTTTTTCAAACTTCAAACGCACCTTCACACTACCAGAAAATGTGAATGTAACAGACATCAAAGCGGTTTATGAAAATGGCGTTTTATATGTTTATTTACCGAAAGCTGAAGTAAAAAAATCGGTACAAACTATTGATATTCAATAAGTTATGTATCAAATATGAGATTGAAACTTTGAGTTAAGAATAAGGTTTAGATTTGTTAAAGCCCTCGTAGTGCAAACTATGAGGGCTTTTTTTTATGTAAAATTGAGTAAAAATATGTAAAATACTGAGGGGCCTTTCGCAGAAAATCAAAGCGAATCAAACTTAGAAATCGCCCCAACTTTCTCAAAAAGCTCGGTCAAGGACATTTGGACGTGCCGCACATCTTGCCAATCTTTTAGAATAACCCCCAAAGTATCTTCTACAATTTGTTTATCCAAATAATCGAAATGTAGGGCCGTTAAGGCTTGCGCCCAATCCAATGTCTCTGCTACGCCCGGTACTTTTTCCAATTTCATTTGTCTAACTTGGTGCATAAAAGTACAGATTTGATAACCCAATTTTGCGTCAATATGAGGCACTTTTGCCCTTACAATTTCCAACTCTTTTTCAAATGTAGGATAGCCAATGTAGAGGTACAAACAACGCCGACGCAAGGCTTCTGAAAGCTCCCGTGTTCGATTGCCAGTGAGGACAACGTAGGGAATATGGTGCGCTTTTATGGTGCCAATTTCAGGAATGGTTATTTGCCAATCAGACAAAATTTCTAATAAAAAGCTCTCAAATTCTTCATCCGAACGGTCAATTTCATCTATCAAAAGGACAGGTGCTTTGGTGTGTGTAATGGCTTGAAGCAAGGGTCTTTTTAAGAGAAATTTATCGCTAAACAATTGATTTTCAATGTGTTGTGACGATAAAGACGTATCTCTTTCCGCAATTTTTAAGTGCAGCAATTGTTGTTGATAATTCCATTCGTAGAGCGCATGGGTGGCATCCAAACCCTCGTAACATTGCAAGCGAATTAAGTCTGTATCTAAGGCTTTTGCCATTACTTTGGCTATCTCGGTTTTGCCCACACCAGCGGGGCCTTCCACCAACAACGGCTTGTGCAATTTCATGGAAAGGAAGACCGACATAACGATTGAAGGGTCGGAAATATAGCCTTGAGCTTGTAAAAGTTGTTCTATATTTTGTAATTCTGGATTCTGCATATTTAAGTAATGATGAACGATAAATGATGAATTATGAATGGCGCAAATTGATATGAATGTTTTTCATTCAGTCCGTAAATATAAAGCACCCCCTCAGTATTTTGGGTTATTTCTCGTATATTTTAAGATATTTTTCATTTTTTTTCATAATAATTTAAAGAAATTTTCGGTTGGAAGTCGTCAAAATTAAAGAATGCCTTTTACACAATATTCACTATTTTTGAAATAAAATTTTGTTGTCAAACACATCAAAAAATGATTTCAATATAAAAAATGTTGATAATGACTTTTTAAAGAATTTTATTTTAATTTCTAATATTTATATTTCGTAAAGACATAAAAATACTTGTTGTAACAACAATTTAAATCAAGCATATTTGTATCGTAATAAAAAGCAAATATTTTTCTCAATCAAATAAAAATTAAAGTTATGGAAATTAAAATAAAGCATCATCCCGCACATGAACAAACGGCGCAAGAAATTAATGCCGTTTTAACAAAAAATGGTATCGCTTCTACAGTTGAGAAGAACGGCAAAGACGTTTATATCACGATTGCAAAAAAAGAGGAAAAAGTTGATTCTGATTTGGGTTCTTCTTTCGTGCATTTCGATTCTGTGCCTGGGTATTGAATTTAATTAAAAATTAAAAATGTAGAATTAAGGCATGGTGTCTTTATTCTACATTTTTCGTTTTTGCCAATGGATTTTGACCTAATGGGTTTGACCTATTTTGACGTATTTCGCCCTTGCAGGGCTTTGGAGTATTTTAATTTCTAATTCTTAATTTTTAATTAGATTCTAACCTCCTATTGTTGTCATGCTTTCCATTACCGGTGAACCTGCGAAACGGTTTGCTTCGGCTTCAAATCCATTTTTTGCTCGGTTGCCGATGGCTTCTAAAAAGGCTGTTTTTAGTTCGTTATCTGTTGCGCCTTCTCGCATCATATCTCGCACATTGAAGATGCCTGAATCGTACAAACAGGTTTTCAAGCCGCCTTGTGGTGTAATGCGTATGCGGTTGCATGTACCACAAAATGAACGTGTGTATGCTGCTATGACACCTACTGAGCCTTTAAAACCGTCAATTTTGTAATTAAATGACGTTGAATGGGGTTCATCTTGCAGTTTTGTGAGCGTGAGATGCTCCCGCTTGATATGCTCAATGATGCGTTTGTGATCCCATGTCCAATCTTTATAATGTTGCCCCGTGCCGTTGAAAGGCATCTCCTCGATGAAGCGAATACTGAGGGGTTCGTGCCTTGCGAGTTCCACCATCGACAAAATATCTTGATCGTTTTGACCTTGTATCACCACGCAATTTATCTTTGTATCAATGCCGTGTTTCAAAAGTTCTTCCATAGTGTTCATCACTTTATCGAACTCATCACGACGTGTTACTTCAAAAAAACGCTTGGGGTCGAGGCTGTCCAAACTTAGATTAACGGATGATATTTTCAGATTTTTGAACTCTTTTACGTGTGGTGCGGTCAACGTTCCGTTTGTTGTGAGGGCTATTTTTTTTATGCCTTCTAACGCCGCCATTTGCTCAATTAAATTCATAATATCACGTCTAACAAAAGGTTCACCACCTGTTAAACGGACTTTTGAAATCCCCATTTCAGACAAAACAGTGACCAAACGAATCATTTCTTCAAAGGAAAGTATGTCTTTTTTGGGTGCAAATTGAATCCCTTCTTCGGGCATACAATAGAAACAGCGCAAGTTGCAACGGTCGGTCACCGCTAATCTTACGTAATTTATGAGTCGTCCGTGATTGTCGTAGAGCATTGCTTTTCCTTATAAATTTTATTCTTTTACAAGGTACAAAAGATCGAGGAGAAAGGTGTGAGAAAATTGAGTAAAAATTGAAGTGCAATAAATTTTATTTGCGTAATATATTGTTAATCAATTAGTTGAAGATTTATAGCTTATTCTATTTTTAATTTTTTTAAAAAAACACCCCTTATTATTTTTGAACTTTTCATGCTTGATACCAAAGGGGTTTTCTGTTGTTAACTTATTGATTACCAAGTAGTTACACTTTTTGAAGTCTAAGACTTACAGAATACTACATCAGCGGTCGCAGACCGCTAACGAGCGCACCCGTTCTTTGATGTACGATTTGTGGTTATTCTAAAACAGACTCTCGACAAGCGGGCGACCTACGACAAGCGGGTTATGCTGTGGCGTGACGGGGTTGGGTTTTTACTTACTCGCTTCCCTTAAAAAAAAGACCCCCTCAGTATTTTTCGCCTTTTACGGCTTGATACTGAAGGGGTTTTCTGTTGCTAACCTATTGATTACCAAGTAATTACACTTTTTTAAGTCTAAGACTTACAGAATACCACATAAGCGGTCGCAGACCGACTTACGAGCGGCATCTGTTCTTTGATGTACGATTTGTGGTTATTCTAAAACAGACACTCGACAAGCGGGCAGTTATTTACATTCATCAACCCATTTTAAACTATCTGGTTGTATAATTCCATAGTGATCAAACTCCCATTTAGATAATAATAACTCATGATTCTCTATTTTTGTACTATCATACAGCAAGGGAAAAATTTTATACTTTATCCGTTTAGAACATCCATCAATTAAGTAAGTTCTATTTCCTAATATTTTTCTCCCTTTGACAAAATACTCGTAATCAAGTTTATATTGACCAATTCTAAATGTTTTATGAACATTTACAATTAGCGCATTGGTCGTCTTAGACTTACGGATGAATTGGTCTGTATCTCTGCAAGACAAAAGTGAAAAAATAAGCGGATAAAGTATTTTAAATTTTTTCATTTTGGTTGCTGTTTTTCTTCTTCTTTAGGTAACGCATTACCCACAACTGTAGAAGTAACGTTACCAACTGAATTGCCAATAAAAGTTCCTACAGCGTCTTGAACAGGACGACCAATAGACATATAATCTGATGTGTGTCCTCCAATTGTATTACCAACTGCACCAACGGCTGTTTCTGTTATCACCTTTGATAACTCTTTTTTGCCTAATATAGTATTCTTTCCTACATCACCACTTGTTATGTCTTCTTGTTTTACTTCAAAAGCACTTCCAATTCCTGCTGATAAAACGGCATTTGGTATAGCAACATTGGCTGCTACACTTGTCCAGTTTACTTGATTAATATCACCTTTATTAGCTGCCAGTTGAACTGCTAAGTCAGAGCCTCCATCAAGTAAGCCCTTGCCTAATGCAGCTTGAGTTCCAACAATAATCCCGCCTTCTATTCCAGCACCTATTACCACGGGTGCAACTACTAAGGCTGTCATAACGTTTCGAAATCTATCGGCGTTTGTTAGACTTGTTCTATAAGTCGCCTCTTCATCTCTATAAAGTTCCCAGCCTTGCCCTTTACTTCGATAGAGTTGTGACCTTCCATATTCATTCATTCGAGAATAACGCCAGTAACTATCACCGTCTATATGTGTAGCCATTGATCCGCTTGTGCAGGGTCTTCTCTTAATTACACCACAAAATTTACACCAAAACACGGGGCTGCTCGTAAATGGGTCTGCGACCCTTTATGGGGTATTTAAAAGGTCTGCGACCTCAAAAACATTAAAATTACAGTAAAAACAAAGCATCAGGTATCGAAATATCAATAATCCCCTTCCCATCTCGATAATTTGAGGCTGAACTATAAATATACTGTTCGGGATACTCGACCCACCCAGCCCTAACTGGATTTTGATGAATATAGTTGATTTTTTGAGCGATAACGGATTGACTCCACAACTCGATTGGGTGATTGTCGTGCGTCCAAATCTGATAAACTTGGTCTTTGGTATTGTATTTTGCGAAATATTTAAACATGTATTGTAGCCACTCTCGACGGCTTTCTGGCTCTTTATCAATGCTTTCCCAAATCGTTTTGGCCGTAAATTTCTTGAAATCTCGCACAATGTCAACCAGATTAAAACCCGTTTTGGGACTTGCGACGATGTGTATGTGGTTGGTCATTATCACGTAGGCGTGCAAGGTGAGTCCTTTTTCTTTTTGACAATAGCGCAGGCTTTCTACAACAATGTCTCGATAGCGTTGTCTTGAAAATACGTCAATCCAACCTACTATGCTCATTGTCATGTAATACATGCCCGCTGTATCGTGTATTTTGTAGCGACTACTCATAGTTGTTATTTTTCGGCTAAGTTAATCAGCTTTTTTTTATTTTGATTACCCCCTCAGTATTTTTATTAAAATTTGGCTTTTTGAGGTCGCAGAC
>JAYTMW010000581.1:0-4292 GCA_043728105.1 Saprospiraceae bacterium
GAATGAGTGTGCAAACCAAAGGACCGCCGGCAGATTTTTGTGCATTGGCAAGTGTTTGTTGCGGTGCTAATACGGTTCCGACACCTGCTAAACCAATGCCTTTTAGGAAGTCTTTTCTTTTCATTTTTAAAGTATCTTAATTTTTAATCAATGATATCTTCACGAACATAAGCGCAGAAGAGTTGCGTATTGACTTTCATTTGAAATTAGATTAGGTTTAAAAGTACGAAAGAAAAATTATTTTTTTACTAATAATACTGCTTTGACTTCTGAAAAAGGAGACTGTTTTTTCAAAAATACTGAGGGGTGCTTACAAAATAAGAATTTCAATGATAGCATTAACTTTTAATACCAATTGGCTATATTGTTCAAATAGTCTTTATGTTTGTAGTGATTTTATTCATTCAACAACAAACAACCAAGCATTAGAAAAATGACAGAACAAGATAAAATCTTTATGCGCGAAGCCATCGCCCAATCATTTGAAGGCATGAGAAAAGGCGAAGGCGGTCCTTTCGGCTGCGTCATTGTGAAAAATGGCGAAATCATTGGGCGTGGCAACAACCGTGTTTTGATGAATAATGACCCGACAGCCCATGCCGAAGTGACAGCTATTCGCGATGCTTGCCACAATATTCAGCATTTTCAATTGGAAGGATGTGTTGTTTACACGTCTTGCGAACCTTGTCCGATGTGTCTCGGTGCTATTTATTGGGCGCGACCTGACCGTATTGTCTATGCTTGCACCCGCGAAGATGCGGCTGCGATTGATTTTGATGATGATTTTTTATATGGTGAATTGACAAAACCGATGTCGGAAAGGCATATCCCAATTCAGCCACTTTTACGCGAAGAAGGATTAGCTGCCTTTCAAGAATGGCAAAGTAAACAAGACAAAACTTTATATTAATGGTGAATTATTCACCATTAAATTATTCACCATTCACTATTACCCAATATCATCTAACTTTTCGTCCTTTCCATGTATATGTTTTTTTAAAATTGGCGAGTGAACCGACGACGATGATGTATAAGATGTGAATATACTGAGGGGTCAAAAACGGGCGCATCAAATCGGTGCGATTGAAAAAACGGGACATCATGTTGAGGAAAAAATAGTCGGCTATTGTTTTTATGGCAAATTGGAGGACAAAAATAGCGATAAACGATGTATCGTAAAATATTGATAAGCAAAGGCTTATAAAAATGTTCCAACAAAAAACAAAGACAGTTGCTAATTGAAAGACTGTAAAGAACTCGGTATAACTCGACGATTTTGAAGCCCAACGTAGGCGTTGACTTAGAAAATCTGCAATTGTGGCTTTGGCTTTTGTATAGACCGTAGCTTCTAGATTTTTTAAAAAACCAAGAGAATCAGGGTGAAATCGAGCAATTTTTTGCATCAACAACATATCGTCGCCGCTTGCTACGTGGTCAATGCCCTTGAAACCACCGACTTCGTAAAACAATTTTTTCTGATAGGCTAAGTTTGCACCATTGCACATATTTGTGAATTTGCCTTCGACACCTGCGCCTGTTACGCCCATCATACCGATGTAATCAAGAGATTGAAAACGCTCGAAATAGGTTTTTTCTTCATGGAAATTGACGGGCGCAGCGATGAACTGTTTGCCTGTTTTTTCATAATATTCAGCTAAAAGATTGAGCCAATTGGGTTGTGCAAGGCAATCTGCATCTGTTGTAACGATGAGTTCTCCTTTGGCTTCGCCAATAGCCGCTTCGATAGCTCGTTTTTTAAAAGGTTGATTTTCACATAGTTTCACATAGTTTTTCAATTCGACGAGACGAATATTGTGATGTGTTGCTGCAAAATCGAGGACATACTGAGGGGTCTTATCGTCGGAATGATCGTCAATGACAACAATTTCAAAAAGCGTTTGTGGATAATTGCCTGCGACAATTGCATTAAGACAATCAATGATATTATCCTGTTCGTTGCGGGCAGGAATGAGAACAGAAATGACTGTTTGCGGCAGATACCCCTCAGTAGATTGGAAAAAAGAGAGACTTTTCCAACATTTTGCATACAAAACAATGAAGGCAGTATAGAAGCAGGTTAAGAGCAGTGAAACTGCCCAGTAGAGCGTATAAAACACAAAGGCGTTGTTGATTTTTTAGTTTTTAGAACTTCTAAGCACTAAAAATAATTATTTGAAAAGTTGGTCAAAATCGTCTTTTAACGGGTCTTGGGGTTTCGGTAACTCGATAATAATTGGTTTTTCAGGTGCTTCATCAGTATTTAAATCAGAGCTAATTTCTTCATATTCAGTGAATTGTGTATTTTGGTGTGTTTCATTCAATGTGCCCATTTGTTGCTCTAAATCTTTTTGCAATTTTGTGACTTTCCTATAAAACATCGCTTTTGCAAATAACCAACCGATGACAAAAGGATAACAAAAAACCGAAAACAGCACTTTGACGATACCCATCAGAATATCGGTTTGAAAAGTTTCAAAAACGCCGAGAACATAGTCGGCAACAAGGCGATAGTTAATGAGCAGCGTGGCAATGAGCAACACGGGCGCAACGAGGTATAGGAGTTTGATAAAACCTGACACCACAAAGAATAATAAAACAAAAATGCCGATAATAATCAGCAGCGAAAGAATCGAACCAAATGGATTGTTGGGTTTGCCGCCAACTTGAAAACTACGCTGAAAAGGCATTGACAATGTGTTTTTTATAAATGAAATAAATAACAAAACTAGTTAAAAACCTTAATTCGTAACTACACAGGTTGTAATTTAATGATTAAATTTAGGCAAGGGAGCACCTCTACGCCTCTTTTACGAAGGGTATCAATAACAGAGCGAATGACACAGAAGGCATTTTGCCCAGATTTAAACTGCCCCGAGATTTTCTGTTTAACTTTAATGTTCCTAATGGCTCTTTCAGAACCATTATTATCAGGTGGAATATCTAAATTGTAAAGACAGGGCATTAAATGATTTCGATGTTTAAGCATAGATGCTTGAAAAGTGAGTGTATTGGGATAGTTATCCTTATCCACCGTTATTAAAAGTAAATCGTTAAGTCTTTTTTCTAGTTCTTTGGCATCTTTGTCCTCTTGTGCATAGGGTTTATTTTGTTTAACTAATGCTTTTCGAGTGTCAAAAATATCTATCATTAATTGTTTAAATTGAGGGGAAAAGGGATGTTTTTCAGATTCCTCTAAGAAGATAATATTTCGGAGTAAATGAGCTAAACATATCTGATGTCCTTTGGTAAATGATTTTAATTGAGCTGCCCATCGGTCAGTCACTAAAATAGTATGAGCTAAGGCATTTCCCCAAATCGTTTCGATGGTTTCACTACCCCGACTTTTAGAGGGGACAATAAAAGTATTGAGTATGTTTTGCCAGACCCAAATCCACCACTTTTTTCCATTGACTTTGGCACCTGTTTCATCCGAGCCAACGACTTGACTTTCAGCGATTTGTGATTTGATAATTTGATAAACGCCTTCACATTTCTCGGCACATCTTTCAAGGATATTGCCTACCGTTCCTTGCGAAATGGGTAATGAAAATACTTGTGCAAACAGATTTTGGAGACGAGCGAAAGGAACATATTGATAGACTGAAAGGTAGCATACAAGGGATTCTACGGTACTACCGTATTGAATAGGCGCATTAATCCCAATTGGAAAATCGGCTATCTGTAGCCGATGACAATTTGGACAATCGCAGCTATATTGACGATATTCTTCATAAATGGGCAATATGGGTGGTATTTCTATAACTTGACGTTTAGCTTTTAAGAGATGGGGAACATCCATTAATGACGCACCACAATTACGGCAATAATCATTTTTCAAGTCCGTAATTTTATCAGGTTTATCAGCTTCAGAACGCATTTCTAAAGTCGTCCCTTCATGTCCAGGCTGTCCACCGCTTTTTAGAACGCTGGGTGGTCGAAGGCTTTTACTTTTCGAAGGCGTATATAAATCAGTCGAAGGGGGCAAGGATGAATTATGGGAGTCTTTTTTGATAATCGGCTGACTCATTACTTTTAGCAATAGCGTTATTTTATCCGTCAAGGATTTTACCTCTTGGCGAAGTTCGGCATTTTCTGCCCGTAAGGCTATTTCTTCTTGTTCTGTCATCACTCTAAGGTATAACTTTTTTATTTATTCCCTTTTTTATTTTATTGCCGACTACGTGAGTAGTTACAGTATATTTATATTTTCAATAAGAAAAATCAATTAGCATCTTATTAACATATAAAAAGCACCCCTCAGTATAAAACCCAAAAATGCTTTGCAAACCAGC
>JAYTMW010000582.1:0-2851 GCA_043728105.1 Saprospiraceae bacterium
TTTGCGTCAAAGATTCCCGATATTATCCTTAAAAGATAACCAATCTGACAGAAAAACAATTAAGCCGAAAATAATACTTTATTATTTCCTCATTCCTAACCTACAATTCAATTATGAAAAAGCCTTGCAACCTTATCATTTTTTTGTTTTTTCAAAAAATAACATTGTTTGCCCAATCGCCCTACGCTATTTTAGAACGCCCTATTTCTGTTAATTTTTTGAACAAACCTTTAAAAGAAGCACTAAACGCCGTTGCTCAAACTGGACGTTTTGAGTTTTCGTACAACGCCCGCATCCTTGATTTAAAGAAAAAAATAACGCTTCTGACCAATGGTTTGACGGTGCGAGAAACCCTCGTGCAAATATTGGGCGATAATTATACGTACCAACAAAGCGGAGAATATTTGATTATCAAAAAACGCATCAAGCCACAAAAAATCCTTTCGGGCTATATTTCGGATGCTAAAACGGGTAAAAAAGTAAAAAATGCCACGGTTTATGACACCAAAACCCTACGCTCAACGACGACCGACGAAAACGGTTTTTACAGTCTAAAAGTCACAGAACGCTCAACGGTGGTGGTGGCGCAACTCGCTTATAAAGACACAATTTTGCAAATTACTGAGGGGTCCCCTCGTTTCGTCAAATTGGAATTAAATCTTAAAACAGAGCCAAAAGCACCTGAAAAAAGTATTAATTGGGGCAAATTACCCAATAAATTAGCCGATGTTTTTATCTCCACGCTCCAAAAATTGAATTTTGTAAACGTTTCGGATTCTTTTCATCGAAGTTTTCAAATGTCACTTTTACCCTACATTGGCACCAATCACAAAATGAGTGGCAACGTGATTAATGATTTTTCGCTCAATATTCTTGCGGGCTATTCACGGGGCAATCGGTACGTTGAGGCGGCAGGTTTGGGCAATTTTACACGGGGCGAGGTGCGAGGTGTGCAAGCTGCGGGCATTTTCAATATTGTAAAAGGCAATGTAAAAGGCGTGCAATACGGGGGCGTTTTCAATCACGTGACGGACACGCTCACGGGTCTGATGCAATGGGGCGGTGTGTGGAATTTTGCTTACCAAACAAAGGCTTTTAATCAAACGGCGGGGACGGTGAATGTGGCAGCAAAAGGCACTTTGAATACACAGTTTTCAGGATTAGCGAATATTGCCGACACCATAAAAGGCGTACAAATAGCGGGTTTAATCAACCATACAAAAATGGTAAAAGGCGCACAAATATCGGGCTTAGTCAACCACGCTAAAACGGTAAAAGGCGTTCAATTAGGCATATTTAACTACGCCGATAGTTTAAGCGGTCTGCAAATTGGGTTTTTAAATTATTCAAAAAAAGGGGGATATAATGTTATAGAATTAAGCGCAAATGAGCTAAATGCACTTAATATTGCTTACAAAGCAGGTAATAAAAAGTTTTACATGGCTTTCGTCATGGGCATTACGCCGCAAACAAATACAAATGACGTTGTTTGGACACAAGGCGCAGGCGTAGGAACGACCATAAAATTGAATAAATGGAGTGATGTAAATGTTGAGTATATCAATCGGCACGTCAACGTAGGAGCGTACAGCGATTTTGAGCAAGAATGGTATCAAGTGGGTTTATACTGGAATATACATCTGAATAATCGGTTTGAATTGAATGTAGGCCCTACGTTTAATGGTTTATCGACCGATAGATTTGAAAGTAATTCAAGTGAAAATTTGGGTAAAATATTTCCTTCTTACCTCAAAAGAACGGTTTATCAAGATACAAACACCAATTGGGATACATGGGTCGGCGGCAACTTGGGTTTACGATTTCGATTGTGATAAAATTATTGGCACAGGCTTAACAGGTTTTGTTTTCGCTTGGTGCAGAGAACGGTACGGCAGTATATTGCCGAGCATCGTAGGGCATAATTTATTCAGTTTTGTTCAACAGTTTTAGTAACCCCTCAGTATTTCAACCTATTTTCGTTAACTTTTTGCTTATCGAAACAATAACTACTAAAAGTGGTTGTAATAGACTGTTTGGATAGCTTATTACTTTAATTTGAAAAGAAGAAAACTATACCAAACCAAGTTTATGACATTGATTTACCTTTACAATTTTTAAATTTATAACAGATAATGCGTAATAACAATATACCTGTACTTAATCCACAGCTTTTTGTGAAGGATTATTTTGACCATGCTTTGATGAAAGAAGATGGGTTTAATGTTAGTTCAATTACGACAAAAGAGCAGAGTTGTTTTTTTCTTATTTCACCGATTGAAGCGGGTACTAAATATATAAGTTTTCCGAAGGAGAGCATAAAAATATCGTTTTATGAATTTATATTTGTTACCGATGGCTATTGTGTTGTTACCGATAATTTGAATGAATTAACCCAAAATAAATCACAAATTCGTTTTGTAGCACCCGGAAAAATCACTTCGGTTAAGGAGCTTTCATCGGATATTCAAGGGTTTTATTGTTTGTTTGATCAAGCGTTTATTGATACTTATTCGGGTGTTTCTAACCTATTGAGTAGTTTGGCTTTTTTTGATTTAGATGGCGTTCCCGTTATTCGTTTATCAGACCAACAGGCGGAGTTTTTTGCACTTATTTTAAGAAAAATATATCAAGATTTTACCAATAATTATAGAAATCTCAAACCCATTATTTGCCAATATCTTCTCGCTATATTTAAAGAATGTAATTTTTATTATGAAAAAATAAGCCAAGAAAACAGCCAACTGACTTCTGCCGATAGGATTGCGCAAGAGTTTATGCGTTTGGTAAATAAATATTATTTGTCTAAACGAAAATTGGTAGAATATGCCGAGTTGCTGAATATTACCCCCAA
>JAYTMW010000583.1:0-2076 GCA_043728105.1 Saprospiraceae bacterium
ATAATGTCAAAAATCATTGCCGTTGGAGCGTGGGTAGAGCGTTTTTTTAGAGCTATTATTCAGTCAAAATATAGTTATCACTATCTATTTTGGACTATCCGACTTATTGTTACATTTTCTTTTTACAAGAATATGAATAAGGAGGATATTATCATTCAACTATTTCAATTGATGTTGATTGTGATAATGGCTTATACCAATATCCTTTACTTAATTCCTACATTTTATAAGAAAAAAAAGTTTTTACGCTACACCTTTTATAGTGTATCCCTCATTTTATTCATCACCCTAATAGCACGTCTTTATTTAGCATTTTTTACCCGTTGGGGCTGGGCATCTTTGAATTGGTTCGAGTATTTTGACATGTGTTTTAGACATAGTAGCCTCTATTTGTTGTCGCTGTTCCTTGGTTTAACCGACGATTGGAAACGACAAGAAAAACGCCTTAGCGATATGCAAACAGAAAAAATAAAGGCCGAATTGAATTTTTTACGCAGTCAAGTCAATCCACACTTCTTGTTTAATACGTTAAATAACCTATACAGTCTTGCTTTGGAAAAATCCGATAAAACACCTGAATACATCTTGAAACTCTCCAATATCATGGATTATATGCTCTACGAAAGCAACGAAATGGAAGTGCCTTTGGAGAAAGATTTAGACAATTTGAAAAATTATATTGAGATAGAACGCATTCGGCATTTAGACGGTTCAAAGATTCAGTTTGAGATAGAAGGCAATGTAAAAAGCCAAATGATTGCGCCACTTATCCTTTTGCCTCTGGTTGAAAATGCTTTTAAACATGGGCTAAATGCTCGCTTTGAAGACAATTTTGTAAAAGCTCTTATTTGCGTTGAAGATCAAAAACTATCTTTTTTTATTGAAAATAATAAAAATACGCCTAATAACGGACAAAATACTGAGGGGGCCTCTTTTGAAGAAAAAGGTCATGGCATTGGGTTACAAAACCTTTATAAACGCTTAGAATTATTTTATCCTAAGAGGCATTTTATAGAAATTAGGGGAAATGCTAAGTCTTATGCTGTTTTACTTAAACTTGATTTGTAAGACCAATGTAGCGGCGGTTTTAACCGCCGCAGGAAATATAACACATTGATTATCAATAACTTATACTCATCAGCGAATAAACTCGCCGCTACACAACCATAAACTATGGTATATAAATGTTTAATCATTGACGATGAACCTTTGGCACACAATATCTTAGAACGGTATATTGCCGACACCGACAACCTCGTTTTGGCGGGAAAATGTTACAATGCTCAAGAAGCGTTAACCTTCCTTGAGCATACGCCCGTGGATATTCTTCTCCTCGATATTCAAATGCCGATGCTCAATGGGATTCATTTTTTAGCGTCTTTTGAAGAACGTCCTGTCACCATTCTGACCACCGCTTTTCGAGATTATGCCATTGAAGGTTTTGATTTGGGAGTCATGGATTATTTGGTAAAACCCATTGATTTCGACCGTTTTAGTCGTGCCATTGCCCGTGCTATGGAGTTTATTTATTTAAAATCATTGGATAGCAATTTGGAAGAAAATGAAGAAGATAAAGCCGACAAAGAAAATCTTACATTCAAATCAAATGGTAAAATTTGGGTCGTGCCATTTGCCAACATCACGCACCTACAAGGCTTGAAAGATTATACCATTATTTATACTACTGAAAAAAAACACGTCATTAAAGGATACATCAAAATCATTGAATCGCTGTTGCCAGAGTCGCTTTTCATTCGGGTACATAAGTCGTTTATCGTAGCTAAAGACAAAATAAAATCCATTCACCGCAACAAAATTGAGTTCGATAATATCCAAATTCCCGTCGGACGTAGTTTTAAAAAAGAGATTGTTGAAAAGCTGTGAGCCTTGAGCTATCAGTAATCAGCTTACCCCACTACATTTTGTAGCTGAATGCTCACCGCTGATAGCTGTTAGCTAAAACCGAGTCGTTGCTCTACGATTCCATACCGTTCCTCTATCCTACCCTGTTTTTCTTACATAAAAAACTATAAACTATTGATAATCAATTAGTTATAACTCGTTTTAATACATCTT
>JAYTMW010000584.1:0-2102 GCA_043728105.1 Saprospiraceae bacterium
TAGCGACAACTTGCGTCAAGTTTCAAACTTGACGCAAGTTATTGAGTGATTAATTCGTTTCTTTGGGTAAATTATTTTTTACAAATTCCCTAATCAATATATTATATTTTCATCGGCGGATAAATCCGCCGCTACATCGGCTTTCAAAATGTGGGAATCATGTAACTCTTAAAGTGAATTGTGTAAGAGTTGCTAACCTTCAACCCCTCACCTTTGTAACATGAAAATTAATTCATAAACTAAAAACAAATAAGATGAATACGACCGAATTAAAAGGCAATTGGAATGAGCAAAAAGGCAAGCTCAAAAAACAATTTGCAGAATTAACCGACAATGACCTCATGTTTGAAGAAGGCAAAAAAGATGAGATGCTTGGCAAACTTCAAATCAAATTGGGTAAAACCAAAGAGGAGCTTAAAAAATTCATAGACGCTCTTTAAACCTAATTTATGCACCAATTAAGAGATTTAGTAACAATTACAGCAATTTCCGCTTTGGGTTTTGCAATCTCCTGTAGCGGCGGATTTATCCGCCGAATGTATTGATTATCAATGCTTTACGTGACATTCGGCGGTTAAAACCGCCGCTACACCATGGTTCAAAACTCTCGTTTATCCCAAAGCGGAAACTGCTATAACAATTAAGAAAAAAAATTTAAACCGTTGATAATCAACTACTTATAATTTTAATTTCTTAATTTTAATTGTTGCTAATTCCCTTAATCCGTGTAAAATCAGATCCATTTCGAAAAATTATTTCACAAATTAATCAAAGTAAAATTAGTATGAAAAATATCACATATTCCATTGCAATAGCTACAACTTTCATGGTAGGCGGTCTTTCGACAGGTTGTGACACACCCGTCAAAAAAGAGGAAGCTGCCAAAGAAAAAGTGCAAGAGGCACAACAAGATTTGAAAGAAGTGCAAGCAAAAGCGGACGATATTGTAACAATAGCTTCCAAAAGTGCTAAAACTTTAGCCGCTGCAGTAACGGCGGCAGGTCTTGTTGAAACGCTTCAAGGGTCTGGCCCATTCACCGTTTTTGCGCCCACGGATGCCGCCTTTTCAGCCATTCAAAAAGACGTGGACAAATTAATGATGCCTGAAAATAAGGACAAATTAGTAAGTCTTTTGAAGTGCCACGTAATATCAGGCAAAGTAATGGCATCCGACCTTAAAGATGGTCAAGAAATAACGACAATAGATGGTCACAAAATGAAAGTTGCAGTGGCTAACGGTAGAGTTATGGTTGAAGGTGCGGTGGTTACTTCACCCGACATCACGGCTTCAAATGGTGTCATCCATGTTATAGACAAAGTGATTGTAATGAAAAAGTAATGAAGTATTGAATGAATAGTATTGAGTATTGAGACTTATAAAGTATTTAGAATCAATGTTTTATAAAAATCAAAATAACAATTATTTCACTCAAACTTCATTATCCCTTATAAATATTCGCAAAAACTTTTTTTTTAAATTCCGTGAAGGCCCCTCAGTATTTCGATGCTTTTTGGGCTAAAATACTAAGGGGCTATTTTAATATTTTATAAACAATCTAAAAAAATCAAGTAATGACAAATCTAATATTATCCCTTTGCGCAAGCACTATTATGATGGGCGCAATACTCATAGGCGGTTGTAGCACACCTGCCGAGAAGGTAGAAAACGCTCAAAAAGATGTTACTCAAGCCAATATTGATTTAGAAAAAGCCAATAGAGCTTATGAGGAAGATATTGCAAATTATCGGGCCGAAACCGATAACAAAATATTAGCCAACAACAAAAGTATCGCTGAATTTAACACTCGTATTGAGCTTGAAAAAAAGGAAGCACAAGCCGATTATAGAAAAAAAATAGTCGAATTGGAGCAAAAAAACAGCGACATGAAAAAGAAAATGGACGATTATAAGATGACTGGAAAAGAAAACTGGGAAACTTTCAAAACAGAATTCAGCCATGATATGGACGAATTAGGTAAGGCTTTCAATGGCTTTACGAAAAATAATAAAGATAAATAATCATACCCTATTCCCTGTTAATATCTCAAAAAGGCGGGTTTCGACTCGCCTTTTTAATTGTTGGAGAAACCCTCCAAGCGTTT
>JAYTMW010000585.1:0-2949 GCA_043728105.1 Saprospiraceae bacterium
TGTGTTTAATATTTTGCCATCACACTTAAAAAGGCAAATCATCATCACCCGCAGTCGTCTTGAAAGGCGCATCAGAAAGCGTAGGAAACGAATCATCGGCATTGGCAGGCGGCGTTGGTTTTGGCGACGAATTTTGTGCTTGTGCCACGGGCTTCGCCGATGGTGAACCATCGCTTTTTTCTAAACGCCAGCAATTGAGGGTTGAGAAATATTTGCCTTGCCACTCACGTCCACGTAGGTCGAAATGTACTTTTATTTCTTCTCCTTCTTCATAACCGTCAAGCAATTGACAACGCTCTTGCGCCAACTGAAATTTTATCAATTGTGGATATTGACCATCCGCTATTTCTATAACAAATTCTCTAACTTGAAATTTTTCTGATTTGCTTTCAGTAGCAAACTTTTTATACAATTTTCCGACTGACTCGTATGACATTTTTTTTATTGAATTATAATGATGAATAGAATTTTTTGTAAAAATACGGTTTACGACTTAGAATGTATGACGTTAATCGTAAAAAGTTTAGGCCTCTCAGTATTTTTCGATTTTGAGCCTTCTTTTGGCTTAAATTGTGAAGAAATTACCTCAATCTATCAGCCGAGCGCACTAAAATTTCATCTTTCCGAATGTTCCGAATCGCCAACCAACCAAAAATAATGGCTACGACCATTGGAATGTACGCTATAAATGAAGGACTAAATGTCCCTGCATAAGCCACTTGTTGCACCATATCGGTTTGGGCTTTGGTTTCAAAAACGCTCATGCCTAAGAGTGCAAGGCAAGCAATCACACTCACCCACGCAAGGCGGATTTGATTTGGGCGGCTTTTGTACAAAAAAATGGTCAAAAAAGCCACCACTAAGGCCACGCCTGTTAAACCCAATAATATTTTGTCGTCGAAAATATTGAGATAACCGTCGGCTGACGCAGGGATTTGAGCATTGGGTTGATTGAAATCACCGATGGAAACCGAAGGAATAAACAATGTGCCAAGCGAGCCACTTGCAAGGAATAGAAAAATACTTTGAATACGTTGTATCATAATAATAGAATTGAATTTGCTTTTAAAAACTCTGCAAATGTAAAAAGCGTTTGGAATTTGAATAGGTATCTTTATGTTTTTAATGAAAATTTTGTTGAAAATGATAAATTGAAATAAAAAAATACGACTTTTGTCATTATAAAGTCATTCTCTGTGTCTTGAACTATTTTAATACTGAGGGGATGTTTAGCATGAAAATAATTATATAAAAAAAATCTATGTCTAACACGGCAAAAGAGCAAATATTAGAATCTACAATTTCTAAGCAATCGATAGCTAACGGTCATTTAACAATGGTTGAGAAAATCTCGTTGCTTGTAGAGAAGGGCAACGCCTTTGAACAAAAAGGCGATGCAAAAAGTGCCTTAGATGTGATGAATGAGGCATGGTTGTTATGTCGCCAAAATAATGATAGTTCTTTTGAGCCTGTAAAATTAGCGATTCTTCATCGCCTTACTCAACTTCATTTTAAGAAAAAAGATTATAAAAAATTAGAAGAATTGAGTGAGTTGTTGCTTGTGAAAAGTAAACAACTAAACGACGGTGAGCGAGAGGTAGCTGCCTTAACAAATATGGCAATTGTCAAGAGTGTCGATTCTGATTATAAAGAAGCGATGCCTTTGTTTGTGGAGGCTTTAGATAAAAGTCAAAAGTTGAATTTGCGTTATAATGCTGCCAATTGTTTGATAAACATTGGAACAATTTACGCAAGTGTTTACAACTATGAAGAGGCTTTGGTGCGTTATAAACAAGTGTTGAGTGATTATGTGAACGTGTTGAATGATAACACCCATATTGCCATTTATTTAAATACTGGAAATCTTTACTATGCTTCTGAGCAGTATCCTCTTTCGTTAAAAAGTTTTCAAAAAGCCCTTGATTTAGCCTTGAAATATGACAATAAAGGCTATGCAGCCCACGCATATTCACTCAAATCAAGGACATATTTGGCTTTAAATAAGATTGATAAATCTATTGAAAATGCCCAAGCAGCATCCGATTTGATGCTTTTCTTGAGTGGAAACACACCAGGCAGACAGATAAATCTATTCAATTTAGCGCAAATCGAATTTTTGACTACGGATACTGAGGGGGCCGTCAAAACAGCAAAACATGCCTTAGCCGTGGCTCGGCGTGTAAAAGATGATACATCTGAATTGAGGGGTTTTAAACTGCTTTCTGATATTTATAAGAAGAAAGGAGACTTTGAAATGGCTCTAAGATGTCAAACGCTTTACGCTCACAAACAGGAAGAACACCTCAAAACCCAACGCATCATGCATGCTTTGGATATTGAAATTCGTTATGCGTTGAGAGAAAAAGAAGCGAAAATTGAGGAGTTGACCAAAGAAAATGAATACCAAGCTTTGCTTTTGGAACAAAGTAGTCAGATAGAAAAACAAAATGATCTCCTTAGACAAGCCAATGAGGAGCTTAAACAATTTGCGTACATTTCTTCCCACGATTTGAAAGAACCGTTGAGGATGATTGGTAGTTTTGCGCAACTTGTGCAACAACAATTGGGTCAAAATATGCCTCAAGAATCCAAGGGCTATTTCCAATACATCAATGAAGGCGTGACCCGTATGCACGGTTTGTTGGATGCGCTTTTGCATTATGCGACCATTGGAAACCTTGATTTTGAACTCGAAAGGGTGGATGTGAAAGACATTGTTGGCATAGCTCGCACCAATTTGAAAGTCGTTATTGAAGAAACAAATACCAATATTCTTTGTGGAGAAATGCCTCATGTGAATGCCGTGCCGTCTTTTTTGGTTCAATTGTTCCAAAATTTATTCAGTAATGCCATTAAATTCCGTCATCCCGATAGTCGCCCTGTGATTTTAGTTAATTCGGAAGAGCGTGAAACGGAGTGGGTTTTTTCTGTCCAAGACAACGGCATTGG